>JBOHBY010000958.1:0-2132 GCA_050698635.1 Spirillospora sp. | reverse complement strand
TCACCGAGCTCACCCTGGGCTTCCGCGTCCCCGGCACCGTCCTGGACTACGCGGCCCGCCTGCTCCCGCACGTCGCGCCCACGCTGGAGCGGCCGCGATCGCAGCGCGCCGGGCCCGGGACGCAGCGAGCGCGGCCGGTCCAGCTCGGGCGCGACGTGCGGGAGCAGCCGGGCCGCGTAGTCCAGGACGGTGCCGGGGACGCGGAAGCCGAGGGTGAGCTCGGTGACGTCGCCGTCCTGCCCGAGATGGGCGAGGACGTCCTTCCAGGAGCGCGCCGACCAGGCGGTGGTGCCCTGCGCGATGTCGCCGAGGACGGTCGCCGAGCCCGTCCCGCAGCGGCGGCCGAGCGCCCGCAGCTGCATCGCCGACAGGTCCTGCGCCTCGTCCACGACCAGATGCCCGAGCGAGGCGGTGCGCTCGATGAGGCCGGTCAGCTCGTCGAGAAGGGCGCGGTCGGCGGCCGTCCACCTGGCGGAGCGGTGGGAGCGCGCGGGCTTGGCCCAGCTGATCGTGGCCTGCTCGTCGTCGTCGAGGACTCCCTTGGCGGCCTTCCGGAGGAAGTCGGCGTCCGAGAGCAGCCGGTACAGGACCTGCTCGGCGGTCAGCTTCGGCCACACCGCGTCCAGGACGGCCTTGACCGGCCTGCTGCGCGCGACCTGGTCCTGGACGCGGTCGTCGGGCGCCTCGCCGCGCCGCTCCATCCGGACGAGGATCTGGTGGGCGAGCCGCTGCGCGAACGCGGCGCGTCCGGCGCCGTACCGGGTGGTGCCGCGCAGCGCGGCGGCGATCTCCCTGACCTCGTGGGCGTCGAGCCGGTAGCGGGCGGCGCCGCGGGTCACGACGAGACCGTCCTCGGGCTTGCGGACGTGCAGCCACAGCGCCTTGCGGAGCACGTCCGCCATCCGCGCCTCACCCTTGAGCGCGGCCACCGGCTCCGGTTCGGCCGCCTCAGGCGCGCCGAGCAGGTCGTCGATCGTGGCCTGCTCGACCCTGACCTCGCCGAGCGCGGGCAGGACCGCCGAGATGTAGGCGAGGAACGCCCGGTTCGGCCCGACGATCAGCACCCCGGACCGCGACAGCCGCTCCCGGTGCGTGAACAGCAGGTACGCGGCGCGGTGCAGGCCGACGGCGGTCTTGCCGGTGCCCGGCGCGCCCTGCACGCACACGGTGCGGGGCAGGTCCGCGCGAACGATCACGTCCTGCTCCGGCTGGATCGTCGCGACGATGTCGCGCATCGGGCCGGTCCGGGGGCGTTCGATCTCCTCCGTCAGGATCCGGGACGGACCGTCCTCCAGCCCCCACCCGCCACCATCCAACGGACGAGCTCCGCTCGACGGCCCGTTCGCGGCGCCCGCGTCGAGGGGCTCGTCCTCGAACGCGGTCAGCTCACCGGCCTGGAACCCGAACCGGCGCCGCAGCCGCCATCCCATCGGATCGGCGGGCCCGGCCTGGTAGAAGGCGCGTGACACGGGGGCGCGCCAGTCGAGCACGAGCGGGCGGCCCTCGTCACCGTCGTGGACGTGCCGCCGCCCCACGTACATGATCGCGGGCAGATCGTCGTCAGAGGCGCTCGCGGCGCCCGCGGCGTCGCGGTCCATCCGGCCGAAGAACAGCGGGGTGCCCGGGTGGTCGGCGAGGGCCACGACACGCTGGTCGAGCAGCGACTCCAGGAACTGCTTGGACACCCAGTCGGCGGCGACGTCGGCGTTCAGACTGCTCGCGTGCTCGCGCATCCGGCGCAGCGCGGCGCGGGACTCGGCGAGGTGGGCGCGCTCCGCGGCGAGGACGGCGGCCTCACCGGGGCGCTCGGGTTCGTCGGGCTCCTCGGGGTGGACGGGTTCGGCGGGCATGCGCGCAGACCTCCGGCGGCGAGAGGGTGGGTGGGTGGGTGAGGGCGAAACCCACAACCTTACCGGGCCGAGTCAAGTCGGCGCCGGGGCGGCGGACGGCGGCGGTGCGCCTTGCCGGGCGGGCCGGGGTGTGTGACGTTGGGCGGCATGCTGACGGAGAACACGGGCACGGTGCGGAGCGACGTCATGACGCTGGGCGGAGCGGGACGATGACGCTGGCGGGACGGTCCGCGCTGGTCACGGGCGCCTCGTCCGGCATCGGCGCGGTCGTCGCCGAGGCGC
>JBOHBY010000957.1:0-1694 GCA_050698635.1 Spirillospora sp. | reverse complement strand
CGCCGCCGCCGCTCCCGCGCCCGCCGAGGGCGAGCCGCCGCTCATCCCGGTCGACGCGCTCCCGCACGACGGGAACACGAAGGCCGATGTCGACGCCGACGCGACCGCGCTGATCCTCTACACCAGCGGGACGACCGGCGCGCCGAAGGGCGTGCTGATCTCGCGCGGCGCGATCGCCGCCGGGCTGGACGCGCTCGCCGGTGCCTGGGCGTGGACGCCGGACGACGTCCTCGTCCACGGCCTGCCGCTGTTCCATGTGCACGGGCTCGTCCTCGGCGTCCTCGGGGCGCTGCGGGCCGGGTCGCCGCTGGTGCACACGGGACGCCCCAGGCCCGGCGCCTACGCGGCCGCCGCCGAGAACGACGGCGGGAGCCTGTTCTTCGGCGTCCCCACCGTCTGGTCGAGGACGGTCGCGGACCCGTCCGCCGCCGAGGCCCTGCGCTCCGCGCGGCTGCTCGTCTCCGGCAGCGCGCCCCTCCCCGTGCCCGTCTTCGAGCGGCTCTCCGAGCTCACTGGCCACCGCCCAGTCGAGCGTTACGGCATGACGGAGACGCTCATCACGATCAGCGCCCGCGCGGGCGGCGACCGGCGTCCCGGCTACGTCGGCACACCGCTGCCCGGCGTCGAGACCCGCCTGGCCGCCGAGGACGGCGGCCCCGTCCCCTCCGATGGCGAGACCCCCGGCGAACTGCACGTCCGCGCCCCGCTGCTGTTCAAGGGGTACCTCAACCGCCCGGACGCCACCGCGGAGTCGTTCGCCGCCGACGGCTGGTTCCGCACCGGCGACATCGCGACCATCGGACCGGACGGCTGGCACCGCATCGTCGGCCGCGCGTCCACCGACCTGATCAAGAGCGGCGGCTACCGGATCGGCGCGGGCGAGATCGAGAACGCGCTGCTCGCGCACCCGGGCGTCCGGGAGGCGGCCGTCGTCGGCACCCCGCACGACGACCTCGGCGAGCAGATCACCGCCTACGTCGTCGCCGACGGCATCGCGGAACGGCAGCTGATCGACTTCGTGGCCGGACGTCTCTCGGTGCACAAGCGCCCCCGCGTCGTCCACCTCGTCGACGCGCTGCCGCGCAACGCCATGGGCAAGGTCGTCAAGACCCGTCTCAGCCCGCCCGCATGACAGGTGTCACGCCGATCGGCTGACAGGCGCCGCCGCAACCGGTGACAGGCGCTTCTACCGGCGGACGCGCCCCGATCGCGACGCTGGGGGCATGGAAACGAATCCACCCATCCGCGTCGAAGGGCTCCGCCAGCGGTACGGGGACTTCGAGGCCGTCGCCGGGATCTCCTTCGAGGTCGGGGCGGGCGAGCTGTTCGCGCTCCTCGGCACCAACGGCGCCGGCAAGACGACGACCCTCGAAGCGCTGGAGGGGCACCGGACCGTCCACGGGGGCACGGTCCGCGTCCTCGGCCGCGACCCGCACCGCGAGCGCCGCGCCGTCCGGCCCCGGATCGGCATCATGCTCCAGGACGGCGGCTTCTTCGCCGACCTCACCGTCGCCGAGACCGTCGACCACTGGCGCGGCTTCACCGCCGAGCCCCGCGACCGCGACGAGGCCGTCGCGCTCGCCGGCCTCACCGAGAAGGCGGGCGTACGGGTGCGGCAGCTGTCCGGCGGGCAGAAACGCCGCCTCGACCTCGCGCTCGCGCTGCTCGGCCGTCCCGCCGTCCTGTTCCTCGAC
>JBOHBY010000956.1:0-3707 GCA_050698635.1 Spirillospora sp. | reverse complement strand
GGGCGAACCGGTCGTTGACCTCCTCCGGCTGCGGCTGTTCGACGGCGAGCCCGTGATGCTTGAGCGCAGCACGTTCGTGCTGGACGTCGGGCAGCTGCTGTTCGGCTTCGACCTGGACGCGGGCTCGATCTACGCGGGCCTGCTCGCCCGGGGCGTCGAGATGGCCGCCGCCACCCACACCATCGACGCGATCGCCGCGCCGGACGCCGACGCGACGCTGCTGGACGTCCCCGGCGGCAGCCCGTTGCTACGCGAGCGGCGCACCGCCGGCACCGCCGACGGACGTCCCGTCGAGTACGCCGACGACCGCTACCGTCCCGACCGCGCGACGTTCACCATCGCCAACGCGCGCGCCCACCGCCTCGCGTTCGCCCGCACCATGCCCACGTCAGGAGCGACCCCGTGACCACGCCAGGAGCGACCCCGTGACCCTCGATCCCCCCTTCGAACTCGCCGCGCTGGACATGGCCGGCACCACCGTCCAGGAAGGCGGCGCCGTGTACACGGCGCTCGACGAGGCCGTGTCCGCCCATGTGGGACGTCCGGTCCCGGCCAGGACGCTGCACCGCTGGACCGGGACGAGCAAGCGGGAGGCCGCCGCCGGGCTACTGACCGAGCTGACCGGAACCGCGCCGGACGCCGACGTCGACGCGGTGTACAGCGACTTCGCCGACCGCCTGGCCAAGGCGTACGCCGCCACTCCCCCGACCCCGATACCCGGCGTGACCGAGGCCGTCGCCGAACTGCGCGGCGCGGGCGTGAAGGTCGTCCTGCAGACCGGCTACTCGCGCGAGATCGCCGAATCGATCCTCGACGCCATGGGCTGGACCGCCGACGGAACCGTAGACGGCCTGGTCACCAGCGACGAGGTCGCCGCCGGCCGCCCCGCCCCGTATCTGGTCTTCCACGCGATGGAACTCGCGGGCGTCACCGGCGTCGACCGGGTCCTGGTCGCCGGCGACACCCCCAACGACCTGGCCGCCGGACGCAACGCCGGTGTCCGCTTCGTCGTGGGCGTGCTGTCCGGCGCGACTCCGGCCGCCGAACTCGGCCGGCACCGGCACACCCACCTACTGGAATCGGCCGCGCAACTACCCGGCCTCCGCCGACCCTGACCAACCGGTCAGCCGATTCCGTCGAGTTCGGCCCACAGTTCTCGTTCGGCCGGGGTGAGCGCCCGGCATTCAGGCAGTCGCTCGGGATGGCCGGGTGGAAGTTCAGACTCGTCCGGCGGATCTCGTGGCGGGAATTCGACGTACAGCATCCAATAGCCGCAGTACGCCAACGAGCCGAGCCGATCCTCCCATTGGGGTGTCAGATGGCGGAGCCATCGCCAGACGCGCATCAACCCTCCCGTGTCCGGCGACTAATGGCGGACGCTGTTGGCAGCGTCTGCCATTCTGTTCAGAATCTCGGTGAGGATCGCCGTGGACGTGGCGAAGTTCAGCCTCGCGAACCCGCTTCCCCCGGGCCCGTAGCTTTCGCCTGAGCTGAGTTCGACTTTCGCCCGCTCCCTGAAAAAGGCCCCAGGGTCCATCTCGGTTTCCAGACGGCGGCAGTCCAGCCAGGCCAGGTGCGTCGCCTGCGGCGGGTGGTGGCCGATGGCCGGTGCCCTGGCCGCCAGCGTCCCGGCGACCAGGTCCCGGTTCGCGGCCAGGTGATCCTTCAGCGCGGCCAGCCACGCGTCTCCCTTGTCCCACGCGGCCTTGGTCGCCTCCACGCCCAGCACGTCGACGACGCCGAAGAGGTCCTGCGGGCACGCGTCGAGTGCTTCCCGCAGCGTGGACGAGCCGACGTGCGCGACCGCGCAACGGACGCCTGCCAGGTTGAACGTCTTGGTGGCCGAGGTCAGGGTGACCGTCCGGCCCGCGATGTCCGGGCCCAGGGAGGCCAAGGGGATGTGCCGGTGCGGCGAGTAGGCCAGCTCGGCGAAGATCTCGTCCGCGACGACGAGCATGTCGTTGCGCACCGCGATGTCGGCGAGGGCCCGCAGTTCCGCCTTCGTGTACACGTGCCCCGTCGGGTTGTGCGGGTTCACGACGATCAGCGTCCGGCATCCGGCCTTCGCGACGGCCTGCTCCAGCGCGCCCGGATCGAAGCTCCAGTCATCGCCGGTCCGGCTCATCGGGCTGGGGACCAGCCGCCGTCCCATCATCGAGATCGACTTCACGATCGGCGGATAGTTCGGGGTGTGCAGCGCGATCGCGTCCCCGGGCTTCGTGGTCAGATACAGCACGACCTGTATCGCCTGGATCAGGTCACTGAAGTTGCGCACCCATTCGGGCTTGGGCCGCCAGCCGTAAAGGTCGGTCATCCGCTGCGCGAACGGCTCGGCCAGCGGGCTCAGCCCCATCCAGTTCGACCAGGACGGATACCCGAGGTCCCCGCGACGCACCGTCGCGTAGATCGCCTCGTTGATCGGCTCCGCCACCGGAAAGTCCATGTCGGCTATCCAGGCGGGGAGCGCATCGCGCCCAGCACGGCCCCATTTGACACCCTGCTTGCGCCGAAGCCACGCGATGTCAAGGTTTTCGAAGTCGAAGTCAGCCACCATGGTGCTTGGTTCGCGCATCACCCCGCCTTTCTGACCGGTCATCAAAATCGGACGCGACAACGACAGCGCGGCACGGTAGAAAAAGCATCACCGCGAATTGCGGGCGCACGGCCGACCGGGCTGTTCAACTTCGAGAAGTTCGCGGTTGAGCGGCCCATGCGCGGCCGCGTCCGCGCCCGCCTCCGGAAGCACCCGGCAGCGGCAGCGGCACCGGCAGCGGCAGCGGCGAAGTGCCCGCCAGGCACAGCGTGGCACACCTCAAACGCTTCCGAAACACATTGCGCAGCTCAGATTCCCTGATCGGCAACGTCAAGGTCGTTCAGCACTTCTTCCTGCAAGGCAGGGCCTCGCCGCACATCACCAACCAGCGCACACCGACCCCATTGATTATCTTTTCTTAAAGTGTTTGCCTGAAACCCAGGCGAGCCCGCCCACCAGTCCACGATCGGAGATCACCATGACGATGACAGACCGTGACGTGCAGGCCGGCCCACCGGACACCGGCCCGCTGCTGGCCGAGTACCGCGCCATCGTCATTCCGGCCACCGCCGACTTCCTCGACAACCGCCTCACCGCCACCGCACTCCGCGACCTCTGGCGCAAGTACTACTTCGACGCCTTCCGCCGCTACGACCTCACCGTCGAGCGGTCCTGGCGCAAGGAGTCCGGCACCGACGGCCGCATCGACTCCGGGCCGCCCACCGCCGACCCGACGCTCACCACTCCGCTCACCCACTTCCCGGTCAGCATCGCCCACAACAATCTCGACCGGCTCATCGAGGTGCTCTCCGTCGAGCTCGGCGACCGGACCGCGGAGCACACCCAGATCCACGAGCGCCTGGTCGACTACGCCCACATCGTCAACGAGCTCGACACCCTCATGGCGTCGCTGGCCGCCTAGCCAGAACGCTTCCGTCCGTGCCGAGCGGGCGACCAGCCGCAGCGACGCCAGGAGTGAGCCGATGACCAGAGTCAGTCCTTCCAGTTCTCCGCCGCGAGGCGGGGGCTCTCTCCTCGACCTGCGGCTGGTCCCGGGCGGGCACGTCCGGTGGCAGCGCACTCGGTGGCAGCGCGTCCGGTGGCAGGGGGTCGGGAGCTGATGCCCGGCCCCACCGTCCACCCGGCGGCGGCGCCCGGCTCCGCGGACACCGGG
>JBOHBY010000955.1:0-1977 GCA_050698635.1 Spirillospora sp. | reverse complement strand
TCCTCGCCCTGGTCGGTCTGGTCGCCGCGGTCGGCCTTGTCGGCCCGCTGGCCGGGGACCGACGCGCCGCCGCTGTCCGCGTCGCCGCCCATCTCGCCGGACGGCCCCGTCGGCTGCTGAGCGGGCGCCTTCGACGCGGGCGGTTGGGATGTGGGCGGTTGGGATGCGGGGGGCTGGGACGGTGCGGGCTGGGTGGCCTGCGGTGGGGCGGGTGCCGCCTCGCTCGGCTGTTCCGGCTTCTTCGGTTGCTCGGGCTGCTCGGGCTGCTCGGGTTTCTGCGGCTGTACGGGCTTGGCGGGCTTGTCGGGGACGGCGTGGCCGTAGCGGAAGTAGTCCTTGAGGTCCTTGGCGGGGATGACCTTCGCGCCCTTGGCGTCCGGCGGCATCTCCAGGATCCAGCCGGGACGGATCAGGCTGGCGATGGTGAGGCGCGTCCCGTCGGGCTGGATGTGGTTCTTGTTGAGCGCGAAGATCTCCTTGTACCGGCGACCCTCGCCCAGGCACTTCTCGGCGATCTCCCACAGGCTCTCGTGGTGGCGTCCCTCCGGCGGCTGAACGCGGTAGATCTTGGTGGTGGCCGACTGCTCGATCAGCGGCTCGGCGACGGTGGTCTTCTCGGCCTGGTCGGCGACGGCCGCGGGCGCCGCGGCGGCGGGGCCGAGGGCCGGGGGCTGCTGGAATTCCTGCGCCTGCGGCTGGGTCACCGTCTGCGCCTGCGCCGGAGGCCGTTGCGAGAGCCCGCCGCCGCCCGACAGCGCCGGGACGATCACGGACGTCGCGGAGAACAGCAGCAGCGCCGCCACGACGAGCCGGTGCACCAGCGACTGCGTCCCGCCCGACAGCGGCACCCGCGCCGGGACGCCGACGCCGCGCACGCCCGCGTACACCTCGACGACGACGCACGCCGCGAGCTGGAGCCAGGCGAGCCACACCAGCACGACCAGGATGCCGATGAGCGCGCCGGGACCCACCCGGTCGGTCAGGTCGGACGCCGCCGGCAGGGAGTCCGGCAGCGGCGAGTCGAAAAGGGTCAGCAGCGCGACGGGGACGCCCACCATCAGCGCCGTGAGCGCGACGAGCGCGCAGATCCCGGCCAGTACGTCCCCAACGCCACGCCGCCTGACCCGAACGGGTCGCCGCTGCCCCTGCCGTGTCACCATCGCGTCCCTGCCATTCGCCGGTCGCCGCGTGCCCTGCGCGTGGACGTCGCACTCATCGTAGGACGGTTTCGCTCGCCGCTCACGGGTCGATTCCTCCCGTGACGGGATGCGCGGTCGCGCCCGAGGTCAGCTGGAACTCGCTGAACCCGGGGATGATCCCGAGGAGCTGCGGCCGGACGGTGATCTGCACGGTCACCGCCACCTCCTGCTCGTCGGCGTCGCACTGGGAGGAGGTGACCTCGTCGGGGTAGGCGGCGAGCAGGTCGCAGGCGGCGGCGCGGGCGCGGGCGGGGTCGAGGACGGGTTCGCCGGTCCGCCGGAGCTCGTCGGTGTCGATCTGGTCGGCGCCGGCGCGGGCGGCCTGCTCGGCCATGTCGGCGGCGCGCTGCCGGGCGTGGAGGGCTAGGCCGCCGTCCACCAGCAGCCCGGCCAGGAGGAGGACGATCGGTGTGAACAGCACCGTGTAGAGGGCGATCGTGCCGCGGTCTTGTTCGGCTAGGTCGCGTTCGGTTCGGGCGAGGCGCGTTCGGGCGAGGCGCGCCAGTAACCGTCTCATTGGCCGTCTCCGGGGTCGGTGCCGCGGAATGTGAACGTGTCGATGGGGGCGACCGCGTCGCCCTGGAGGCGTTTGGTGCCGGGCAGCCCGATGAACGACAGGTCGCCGAGGTCGACGTCGCAGGTGATCGTCACGCCGACACGTCCGCCCGGCCGCCAGTCGGACACGTCGGTCACCACGGACGGCCCACCGGCACACCATTTGCTGTTCCTGAGCCCGGCGGCGGCGGTCTCGGACGCGAACGCCTCCGCGGACGAGGCG
>JBOHBY010000954.1:0-2943 GCA_050698635.1 Spirillospora sp. | reverse complement strand
GAGTCGTTCCCGGAATCGGTCTCCGGAACGGGCGCGGGGTCGCCGAGGGCGTCGGACTCGGGGGCGGGCGCCGGGAGCGGGGCGGGAGCGGAGAGGGTGTCGGGGGTCTGGGTGATCATGTAGGGAGCCGCGGCGACGATGATGGCCGTACCGCTGACGAGCATGGTCAGGGGGAGGGGTCTCACGGGGCCTCCTGGGAGATGGCGGGAGGGGGTCGGCCCAGGACGACGCTTTTCCGAATAGTGCAGAAAGGACGACGGTCAATACAAGGGTTGAAACTGCCAAGGTTCGCGGTGGCCGTATATCAGCGGTGGCCGTATATCAGCGGTGGCCGTCTATCAGTCGTCGGCCGTCTATCAGTCGTCGTCGGGGGCGGGACGGTCGTACATGGCCTCGTGCTGCTGGCGCGGAGAGCACACCGACGCGGACGGGCACGAGCAGCGTCCCCCGCTGGCGAGGCGCACGGTGACCTTGTCGGACGGGACGTTGCGCCCCACGACCTGGCCGGGGCCGTTCGGGGTGTCCACGCGGGAGCCCAGCGCGGGCATCCTCTCGTGCGCCTGGACGTAGAGCGGGTGCTCGTATTTGAGGCAGCACATGAGCCGTCCGCACGCACCGGCGATGCGGAGCGGGTTGACGGGAAGGTCCTGTTCCTTCGCCATCCGGACGGAGACGGGCTCGAAGTCCTTGAGGAAGGTGGCGCAGCACAGGTCGCGGCCGCAGGGTCCGATGCCGCCCTGTAGGCGCGCCTCGTCGCGGGGGCCGACCTGGCGGAGTTCGACGCGGGCCCTGATGCCGCGGGCCAGATCGCGGACGAGGGCGCGGAAGTCGACGCGGTGCGGGGCGGTGAAGTAGATCTTGAAGACGTTGTCGGTGTCGAGGTAGTCGACGCCGATGACCTTCATGGGGAGCTCGTGCTTGCGGATGAGGCGCTTGGCGATCGAGCGGCCCTCGGCGCGGCGGCGGCGGTTGGTCTCGTCGCGGGCCAGGTGCTCGTCGGTGGCGAGGCCCGCGCATTCGGGGAGGCCGTCGACGTCCTCGGTGACCCATTGGGGCGCCCAGACGCATTCGGCGACCTCGGGACCGGAGTCGGTGGGGACGAGGACCTTGTCGCCGACCTTCGGGCTGTGCGCGCCGGGGTCGAGGTAGTAGAGCCGGCCGTAACGGGTGAAGCTGACTGCCATCACCATGCCCACGGTTTCGCTCCGTCCACCCGATTCCCGTTCGACCCACTTTAGGCCGTCCGGAAGCGGTGCTCACCAGGCTGCGTCGGCGAGATCCTGCCCAGGGACGGCCATGTCCCTCGTATAGAGGTCCCCGGCGGTCGCCAGAAGAGCCTTGCCTTGGTGCGAAGCGTCGAGGCTGGTCAGTTTGTCCGTCACCTTCTGCTGCCACAGGACCTTGGTGGATTTCCCGGTAACGCTGTACGCCCGCAGAGACATCTGCGAGCCCTGCACGCTGCCGACAAAAACGGTCTTCCCGTCGCGGCTCAGGATCGCGGTCGTGCTCCCCTTGGGGAGGGTCAGGACGGCCTTGCTCAATTTCAGGTCGCCCGTAGCACCGTTGGTGTCGAGCGTACGGAGCTGGTGCTTGACCTCTGCGAACTCCCCACCCCCACTTCCACTCCCCCCGCCCCCGCGCCCGCTCCCGCCCGTGGAGCGGACCGGGCTCCACACGAACGAGAGCGTCGCACCGGACCAGGAAAGGTCACCGACGCGGGCGGACAGCTTGGTCGTCCACACCTTGTGGACACCGGTCTTGGCGGACACGACGTCCACCCGGCCGCGGGCGCGCTGGTAGGTGACGTAGGCGATGCTGTCGCCGTCCGGGCTGACGGCGAGGTCCGACCACGAGGTGGACGCGCCCGAGACGGTCGCCTTCGGGATGTCCTCCAGGTCTTCGGGACGTCCGTTCTCCTGGAGCGTGAGGCGGTGGAACGTCACCCGGCGGTCGGCGTAGGACGCGACGACGTACGAGCCGTCCTCCACCGCCGCGACGCGCTGGAAGCGGCGGCCCTGCGGCGCGGCGACCGGCAGCCCCACATCGGCGCCGGTGCGGACGTCGCGGACGATCAGCGCCGTGCCCGACGCGGCGACCCCGACGACGAACCGGGGTTTGGTCTTCTTGGCCTTGGAGGCCTTGGAGGCCTTGGAGGCGGGCGCCGCGTCGTGCTCCTTCTTCCCGGCGCGCTGGTGGCGCTGCACCACGTCCATGCCGCCGCCGATGAACAGCGCCACGGCCGCGGCGATGGCGACGGGGATCAGGCCCCGCCAGGGTGAATGCTCGCGCCTGCCGTTCATCGGGTCGTCCCGCACCTGCCTCTCCGCTGCTCCGTGGCCTCAGCGCGCGCCCAGCGTCGCGCGGGCGGCGTCGATCAGGGACCCACGATACGACGCGCCGAAAAGCGCCACATGCACAAGGAGAGGATGCAGTTGGTGCAACGGGATCCGGGCGCGCCATCCGTCCGGGAGCGGCGCGGACTCGTCGTAGGCGGCGAGGAGGCGTTCCAGGTGCGGTGTCCCGAACAGCGCCATCATGGCGAGGTCGGTCTCGCGGTTGCCGCCGTGGGCCGCGGGGTCGATGAGCAGCGCCCGGCCGTCCGTCCACAGGATGTTGCCGGACCACAGGTCGCCGTGAATGCGGCTCGGTGGCCTGGGCGGCCCGGCGAGCGATTCGATGTCCGCGATGACGCGCTCCACCAGTTTCACGTCGGCGGACGACAGGTGACGGGCGCCGATGCGGAGGAACGGTTCGAGGCGACGTTCGGCGTACCAGCGGGGCCAGGCCCTGTCGTCCGGTGTGTTGTCGAGCGGGAGGTCGGCGATGTAGCCGTCCCAGGGGGCGCCGTAGGTGGCGGGGCAGGCGATGGTGTGGAGCGCGGCCAGGTGGTGGCCGAGGCGTTCCGCATCGGACGGCGTCGGTGTCACCGGCGGCAGCCATGGC
>JBOHBY010000953.1:0-3487 GCA_050698635.1 Spirillospora sp. | reverse complement strand
GTCCTGGACCGGATGCTGTCCGGCGGCGGCGAGCTGGCCACGCTGATCATCGGCCTGTACGCGCCGCACGGCCTCGCCGCCGCGCTCGAAGAACATCTGCGCGACGCCCACCCCGACGTGGAGGTCGGCGTCTACGACGGCGGGCAGGAACGCTACCCGCTGCTCATCGGTATCGAGTGAGCATCACCTGATTCCCGTCGCCCCCATCGGCTAGAAAAGACTGCGTGGCGAATCTCGACGAGCCGTTGCGCAAGGTCCTCGGCGACAAGACGGCCAAGGTGCTGGAGAAGGGCCTCGACCTGCGCACCGCGGGCGATCTCCTGCACCACTATCCGCGCCGCTACGCGCACCGCGGCGAGCTCACGCAGCTCAGCGGGCTGCAGGACGGCGAGCACGTCACCGTCATGGCCGAGGTCGTGAAGGTGCAGGGGCGCTCGCTCACCCGCAGTCCCGGCTACGTCCTGGAGATCACCGTCACCGACGGCACCGGGGAGCTGAAGCTGAGCTTCTTCGGCCGCAAGGGCTCCTACCGGGCGGAGAAGGACCTCTCGCCCGGGACGCGCGGCCTGTTCGCCGGGAAGATCAGCACCTACCGGCCGCGCAGCGGCAGGGAGGTCAGGCAGCTGGCCCACCCGCAGTACAAGGTCGTCCAGGAGAAGAGCGCCGAGCAGGCCGCGCAGGAGTGGGCCGACGAGATCATCCCGATCTACCCGTCGACGAAGTCGCTGCCGATCGAGACGATCGGCACGTCCGTCGGGACCGTCCTCGACCAGCTCGACCTGCCCGCCGATCCGATGCCCGCGCCGCTGCTGCGCCGCCGTGACCTGATCGGCCTGCGCGAGGCGTACGAGGGCATCCACCGTCCGAAGAGCTGGGACGAGCTGAACCGCGCCCGCAAGCGCCTCAAGTGGGACGAGGCGTTCGTCGTCCAGGTCGCCCTGGCGCAGCGCCGCCTCGCCGCCGCCGCGCTCCCGGCCACGCCGCGCCCGCCGTCGTTCGGCGGTCTCCAGGCGGAGTTCGACGGGCGCCTGCCGTTCGAGCTCACCAAGGGCCAGCGCGAGGTCGGCGACGAGATCGCCGCCGACCTGGCCCTCGAACACCCCATGCACCGCCTCCTCCAAGGCGACGTCGGATCAGGCAAAACGGTCGTCGCGCTGCGGGCGATCTTGCAGGTCGTGGACGGTGGCGGGCAGGCCGCGCTGCTCGCGCCGACCGAGGTCCTCGCCCTGCAGCACTACCGGTCGATCACCGGGATGCTCGGCGACCTCGCGCGGGGCGGGCAGCTCGGCGGCGCCGACAACGCCACCCGTGTCGCGCTGCTCACCGGGTCGCAGGGCGCGAAGGCGCGCAAGGAGGCGCTGCTGGACGCGGCGTCCGGCGCGGCGGGCATCGTCGTCGGCACCCACGCGCTCCTCCAGGAGAGCGTCCAGTTCGCCGATCTCGGCCTCGTCGTCGTGGACGAGCAGCACCGCTTCGGCGTCGAGCAGCGGGACGCGCTGCGCGAGAAGACCACCGGCGGGCGGCCCCACGTCCTGGTCATGACGGCGACGCCGATCCCGCGCACGGTGGCGATGACGGTGTTCGGCGACCTGGAGACGTCCGTCCTCGGGCAGCTCCCGGCGGGCCGCTCGGAGATCCAGACCGTCGTGGTGCCGCCGGAGAAGCCCGCGTTCTTCGCCCGCACGTGGGAGCGGATCAGGGAGGAGGCCGCCAAGGGACGCCAGATCTACATCGTCTGCCCGCGCATCGGCGAGCAGGAGGGCGACGAGGGCGACGCGATCGCGTCCGACCCCGGCGCCGACGAGGAGGGCCGCCGCTCACCGCTCGGGATCATGGAGGTGCTGCCGAAGCTGGAGGAACTGCTCGCCGGGGTCCGCATCGGCGTCCTGCACGGCAGGCTGCACCCCGACGAGAAGGACGCGGTGATGCGCCGCTTCACCGACCGCGACCTGGACGTCCTGCTCGCCACCACGGTCATCGAGGTCGGCGTGGACGTACCCAACGCCACCGTCATGGTGATCATGGACGCGGACCGGTTCGGCGTCTCCCAGCTCCACCAGCTCCGCGGCCGTGTCGGGCGCGGTTCCCTGCACGGCCTGTGCCTGCTGGTGACGGAGGCCGAACCGGGCAGCAAGTCCCGCGAGCGGCTCGACGCCGTCGCGTCCACGACCGACGGCTTCCGGCTCTCCCGGCTCGACCTGGAGCAACGCCGCGAGGGCGACGTGCTCGGCGCCGCGCAGGCGGGCCGGACGTCCAGCCTCCGCCTCCTGACCCTCCAGCGGGACGAGGACGTCATCCGCGACGCCCGCGACGAGGCGACGGCGCTGGTCGGCGCCGACCCTGACCTCTCCGATCACCCGGGCCTGGCCACGGTCCTCGCCTCGCTCCTGGACGAGGACCGCGCCGACTTCCTGGAGAAGACGTGACAACCGAGAACACACGGATGATCACAGACGTCTAACGTATAGCCGATCGTAAGTGGCGATGTGGTGCTCGGGCGGGTACAGGTCCCGTGGCGGGTTTCGCATGCGACGGAGGAGCTCCCATGGCGGCCGTTGGCCCATTGCTGCCCAGCGACCCGGCACGGCTCGGGCCCTACGAACTGGCCGGACGGATCGGCGAGGGCGGGCAGAGCGTCGTCTACCTGGGCCGCCGCGAGGACGGCGAGCAGGCGGCGGTGAAGCTGCTGCGCGACCGGTTCAGCCGCGATCCGGAGTGGCGGGCCCGGTTCGAGCGGGAGATGCGGATGATCGGGCGGGTCGCCGGGTTCTGCACCGCCCAGGTCGTGGACGCCGACATCTCCGGCGACCTGCCGTACGTCGTCAGCGAGTACGTGCCGGGTCCCTCGCTGAGCGGGCTGGTGAACGAGAAGGGCCCGCGCACCGGGACCGACCTCGACCGGCTCGCGATCGGGACCGTGACGGCGCTGGCGGCGATCCACCGGGCGGGCATCCTGCACCGCGACTTCAAGCCGTCCAACGTGCTGATGGGGCCGGACGGCCCGCGCGTCATCGACTTCGGCATCGCGCGGATCATCGGGGCGTCGTCGGTGAAGGGCAGCGGCGTGGTGGGGACGCCGTCGTACATGGCGCCCGAGCAGGTCACCGACACCGATCTCGGCACCGGCGTCGACCTGTTCACGTGGGCGGCGACGATGCTGTTCGCGGCGACGGGACGGCACCCGTTCGGCAACGACACGATCTCCGCGGTGTTCCACCGGATCCTGAACTACGAGCCCGACCTGTCGGCGCTGCCGGAGTCGCTGCGCGGGGTCGTCGCGTCCTGCCTGGCCAAAGACCCGGCGAGGCGTCCGGAGGCGCAGGGCGTGCTGCTGAACCTGCTCGGCGGCGTCGAGACGATCGACGACGGCGACATGGGGACGCTCAGCACCGGCGCCCATTTCGCGGGAGATCCGAGGACGCCGCCGTCGGCACCGCCGACCGTGGGCCGGGCCGGCCACCTCGCCGGGACGGACTCGGGCGGAACC
>JBOHBY010000952.1:0-14870 GCA_050698635.1 Spirillospora sp. | reverse complement strand
CGTTCTTCATGTCGACGGCGCCGCGGCCCCAGACGTGGCCGTCCGCGATGTCGCCGCTGAACGGGTGCCGCGACCAGGCGGTGGCGTCGGCGGGGACCGTGTCGAGATGGCCCTGGATCAGCAGCGCGGACGCGTCGGGATCGGTTCCCGCGACACGGGCGACGATGTTCGTCCGTCCCGGCTCCGCCTCGATGACCTGCGGTTCCAGGCCCATGTCCGACAGGAGGGCCGCGACGTACTCGGCCGCCTTCCGTTCGGTTCCGCCGGGATTGGTCGTGTCGAACCTGATGAGGTCGGAGCAGATCTCCTCGACCGGCGCGACCGCGACCGGCGCCACCGTGGCGTCAGGCATCGGCGCCGCCCAGGGTGAGCGCCGCGACCGCGTACGTCCGGACGGCGGCGAGGTAGTCCTCGACGGCGACCCACTCGTCGTCCCAGTAGCAGTCCATCGAGCCGGGGCCGTAGGTGACGGCCTTGATGCCCGACTCCCAGAAGATCGGGGTGTCCGGCCACGCGGGGTGCGTGTCGTGCGCGGCGGCCTCGCCGGTGCTGTGGCGGTGCGCGGCGGCGACGTCCGCGAGGAGCCGTTCGCCGGACGGCACCCGGAGCGAGCTGCGCGGGTTCTTCAGGCAGGTCGCCTCCAGTTCGACGTCCACCGGGAACTCGGTCAGCCGGTCGACGGTTCGTTCCACGGCGGCGCGGACGTCGCGCAGGACGTCGTCCTGTGTCTGCGCGGGCGGGAACCGGAAGTCGAACGTGATCTCGCAGCGCTCCGGGACGAGGTTGTGCGCCACCCCGCCGGAGATCTGCGCCACGTTGCAGATCTTGACGTCGTCCAGCACCTCCCCGGACGCCCGCGTGATCGGCATCGCCAGCACCTCGCGGACGACCTCCGCCGCCCGCGCGACGGCGTTCACGCCGATGCCGAGCGCCGTCGTGTGCGCGGCCCGGCCCCGTACGGTCACGCTCACGTAGGCGATGCCGCGCTGGCCGGTCAGGACGCGCAGGTCGCTCGGCTCGCAGTTGATCGCGTACGCGCCGCGCAGCCCGTCGCGCAGCGCCTGCCGGGTGCCCTCGCCGCCCTCGAAGTGGTTCGGGACGGCGAGCACGACGACGTCGCGCGGCAGCGGCACGCCAGACCTGGCCAGCATCGTCGCGGCCATCGTCATCGCGGCCGTCCCGGCCTTCATGTCCGCGACGCCGACGCCGTAGATGCGGCCGCCGTCGATCTCGCCGCCGAACGGGTCCCGCCGCCACGACCGCGACGGCGGATACACCTCCATGTGCCCGTTGAAGATCAGCGCCTCGCCGGGGTCGCGCGACCCGGACGCGCGCGCGAGGACGTTCGGCATGCCGTCTGTGCCCGAACCGGGCAGCTCGACCGCGAGCCCGGCGTCGGCGAGCGGCATCGCGAGATGCTCGGCCGCGGTCGTCAGTGACGGGCCGTCGCCCCACACGCTCGGGATGCGGAGGAAGTCGCGCAGGAACGCGACGAGCTCCGGCTCGTGCTGATCGATGAGGCCGAGCACGCGGGCCGTGTGCTCCTCGGTCGTTGAAACGGTCGTCATGCCGGTCGTCCTTCGGTGGAGGCGCGGCCCAGCTCCGGCCACAGGCCGGACGAGCCGAACACGTGCGCGTGGAAACGTTCGCCGATGCGGCGGTATCCGTCCGCGTTCGGGTGGAGGCCGTCGTAGAGGTCGCCGGCGTCGTCCGGGCCGAACAGTGATCGGCCGTCGAGGTGACGCAGGTACGGGTCGTCGTCCTCGCGGGCGGCGACGACGTCCTCGATCAGCTCGCGGATGCGGCGGAGGGTGAGGCCGGTGCCCTCGGCGCCGGTGGCGTGGTAGCGGCCCGTCTCGTCCTGGACGGTCGGCCCGGCGCGGTCTTCGGAGGTGGGGCAGATGATCGGGGACGCCACGAGCAGCGGGGTGCGTGGGTGGCCGTCGCGGACGGTGTCGAGGAAGCCGTGCAGGGCCGGGACGAAGGTGCGTTCCTTGAGCGAGTCGAGGTTCTGGACGTTGATGCCGACCTTGAGCGTGATGACATCGGCGGGCATGTCGCGGATCGTGCGGGCGGCGAACGCGTCGAGATGGCAGTTTCCGGCGAACGCGAGTGAGGTCAGGTCCAGGCCTGCCTGGCGCGCCACCCAGGTCGGCCAGGCGTTGGTGGGGGTTCCCGCCTCGGCGCAATGGCTGATCGAGCTTCCGTAGTGGACCCAGCGGCGGCCGGGGAGCTTGCCCGGCGCGACGATGCCGTCCGCGCGCAGCTCCCGCAGCTCGACGATCGCGGCCTGCGGCAGCCAGATCTCGACGTCCTTCCAGGACGTGCCGAGCCCCTCGAACCGGATCGTCTCCGGCTTACCCCGCTCGGTCTCGACGACCTGACCGGCGCGGACGACGGAGACGTCCCCGCCGCGCACCTCCTCGGAGATCACCCGGGACCAGCTCGCGACCGCGTCGAACGCGACCGGGAACAGCGGATGGTAGGCGTTGCGGAAACGGGTGACGAAGACGTCCAGCTCGACGTTGTCCGCCTCGGTGCGGAACACGAGCCGGACGCCCGCCGGGCGCGGCACCATCAGCCGCATGTAGGGGTCGGTGAGCTGCGGGCGGGTCCAGGCGGGCAGCCGCCGGGGGATCAGCCCGGTCGGTGTGCGCTCCACGTCGAGGGCTCCGGCGATGGTGACGGGGCCGTCCACGAGGTCGATCTTCAGCACGGTGCTACTCCCTCCGAGCAGGGCTGGGTGGGCGGCGCGGCTCCTCGGCGAGCCAGGCCGCCAGCAGGTGGTCGTGCTCGCCGGGCGCGGGCGCCGGGCGGAACTCCTCGACCGTGCCCGTCGTGCGGACACCGCCCGCGAGCGTGCGGAAGCCGTCCGGCTCGTCGCGCACCAGGCCGCGGGCGAGCGCGTGCGGATGCGCCAGCGCCTCCCGGACGCCGAGCACCGGCCCGCACGGCACCCCGGCCGCGGCGAGCCGGTCGAGGGCGTCCGCGCTGGTCAGGTCGGCGAGCGCGGCCTCCACTTCCGCCTGCAACTCCGTGCGGTGGTGGCCGCGGTCGGCGTCGGTCGTGTAGCGGTCGTCGGTGAGCCAGCCGGGGCGGTCCAGGACGTCGGCCAGGCGGGCGAACAGCGCGTCGCTCGCGACCGCGATCGCGACCTGGCCGTCTTTTGTCTCGAACGTTCCGTAGGGGGCGCTGATCGCATGGTGCCCGCCGGTCGGGTGGACGTCCTCGTCAGTGTGCAGGGCCCGCATCGCCACCGACTCCAGGATCGACACCAGGCCGTCGAACATGGACACGTCGATGTGCTGGCCGCGTCCGGTGTGCTCCCGCTGGTAGAGGGCCGACATCACCGCGACCACTCCGTAGAGGGCCGGGACGACGTCGCCGATGCTGACGCCGACGCGCACGCCGGGGCCGCCGTCCGGGCCCGTCACCGACATCAGCCCGGACATCGCCTGCACGATCAGGTCGTAGGCCGGACGGTCGGCGAGCGGCCCCGACTGGCCGAACCCGCTGATGCTGACCGCGACCAGGGCCGGGTTGAGGCGCAGCAGCTCGTCGGGCGGGAAGCCCAGGCGGCCGATGACGCCGGGACGGAAGTTCTCGATCAGGACGTCCGAGCGGGCCACGAGCCGGGCGAGCCGGTCGCGGTCGCCTGAGTCTTTCAGGTTGAGGGTGATGCCCAGCTTGTTGCGGTTCAGGAGGCGGTAGAAGCTGCTGTCGCCGTCCACGAACGGGCCGAAATGGCGGCCGTCGTCGCCCGCCGGCGCCTCCACCTTGATCACCTCCGCGCCGAGGTCGGCGAGGATGCGGGCGCACAGCGGGCCGGACAGGACGCGGCTCAGGTCGAGCACGCGAACGCCCTCCAGGGCCGGTTTCCCGCCCTGCTCCTTGTGGGGGGCGACCCCCCACACCCCCCGGGAAGAGCGACCGGCCCGGTCCCCTCCACTCCGCTGGCGCTCCGCTCCGGGAACCGGGCCGGTCATCCGAACCATCGCAGGCCGCTTGCGCGGACGGCGTCCGCCGCGTCCTCGTATCCGGCGTCGGCGTAGCGCATGATGCCGATCCCGGTGTCGGCGGTGAGGGCCGCGGTGATCCGGTCGTCGGCCGCGGCGGTGCCGTCGGCGATGAGCGTGACCCCGGCGCTCTGCATGTAGCCCGCGTAGCCGCCGCCCCCGGCGTGGATCGCCACGAGGTCGGCGCCCGAACCGGCCGTGAGCAGCGCGTTCAGCAGCGGCCAGTCGGACACGGCGTCCGAGCCGTCCGGCATGTTCTCCGTCTCGCGCAGCGGCTGTGAGACACCGCCCGCGTCGAGGTGGTCGCGGGTGAACGCGACCGGGCCGGTCAGCTCGCCCCGCCGGACGGCCTCGTTGACCAGCAGCGCGAGCTTCGCCCGCTCCCCGTGCGCGAGCCACGAGATCCGGGACGGCAGCCCGGCCTGCCGCACCCACCGCCGCGCCGTCGGGATCCACCGCTGGACGAGCTGGTTGTCCGGGAACTCCCGCAGGACCAGCCCGTCGATGAGGTCGAGGTCGGCCTGCTCGCCGGACGTCGCCACCCACCGGAACGGGCCGATGCCCCGGCAGAACAGCGGCCGGATGTACTTCTCGATGAAGATCGGGATGCGGAACGCGTCCACGCCGTTCTCCGCCGCCTGCGCCCGCAGGTTGTTGCCGTACTCGAACACGATCGCGCCCGCGTCCTGCCAGGCGAGCATGCATTCGACGTGCGTGGCGATGGAGGCGCGGGCGCGGCGGGTCAGCTCGCCGGGGTCGCTGTCGCGCAGGGCGGCGGCCTCGGCGGGCGTCATGCCGGACGGCACGTACCCGTACATCAGGTCGTGCGCCGCCGTCTGGTCGGTGACGACGTCGGGCACGAGCCCGCGTTCGCGCAGCTCGGGCAGCACCTCGGCGGCGTTGCCGAGCAGGCCGATGGACGCGGGCGTCCGGGAGCCGACCGCCTCCCCCGCCCATGCGATGGCCTCGTCGATCGATTCGGTGCCGCGTTGCAGATAGCCGCTGTCGATCCGCTTCTTGATGCGGTCGGGGTCGACCTCGACGCAGAGCGCGACGCCGTCGGCCATGACGGTCGCGAGCGGCTGCGCGCCGCCCATGCCGCCGAGCCCGGCGGTCACGACGAGACGTCCGGCCAGGTCACCGTCGAAATGCGCGTCGGCGACGGCCGTGAGCGTCTGGTACGTCCCCTGGACGATGCCCTGCGACCCGATGTACTGCCAGTCGCCCGCCGTGTACCCGCCCCACGCGATCAGGCCGCGGCGCTCCAGCTCGTAGAAGTGCTCGCTGGTCGCCCACCGTCCGACGAGGTTGCTGTTGGCCATCACGACCAGCGGCGCCCGCGTCCCTGTGGGGAACACCCCGATCGGCTTGCCGGACTGGACGACGAGCGTCTCGTGCTCCTCCAGCGTCAGCAGCGCCTCGGTCACGAGCTTCAGGGCGTTGTGGTCGCGGGCGGCCTTCGCCAGGCCCGCGTAGACGATCAGGTCGTCGGGCCGTTCGGCGTGCGTAAGGGTGTTCTCCAGCATCCGCAGGAGCGTCTCCTGGCGCGGGCCCCGGCAGCGCAGCGCGCGTCCCTGCCCGTGCCCCTGACCGGCGCCGGCGATATCGGCGATCACCATGTGGGTCGTCCCCTTCTCGCCCGCCTCGGGCGCCGTGGAATGGTCAGCCCTGGTGGCGCCCCTCGGGGCCACCGGGAAGCCGGGTGCGGCCGAGCGCGCCGCGCACGCCCGACTCGCGGACGTCCTGCCAGAACGACAGGCACGCCTCTTCGATCCGTACGCCGAGGACGAGCGGCGCGACCCGTTTCTCCAGGTCGGGGACGGCGACAAGGCGTTCCAGCATTTTCTGGAACTCCTCCAGCCGGCCCTGGTGGTAGCGGACCTGCGCCGACGCGAGGCGCTCCACCGTCCCGTCGTCGCCGAGCTCGCTGAAGAACAGCTTCAACTCGGCCTCGTTGCGGACCTGGAAGACCTCGGTGCCGGGCTCGCTGAGCCACTCGCGCAGCGCCTCGCGTCCGAGCGGGGTCAGCGAGTACGTCCGGCGGCGGCGCCCCTCGGTCTCCGCGGACTCCTCCAGCAGCCCGGCCTCCGCCAGCCGCCGCGGCTCCACGTAGAGCTGGCTGTGCGGGAACGGCCAGAAGTAGCCGACCGACCGTTCGACCGCCCGCTTGAGCTGGTACGACGAGCTCGGTCCGCGCAGGCCGATCATCCCCAGCACGAGGTAGGAGCTGGCCGAGAGGTTGATCGCCATGTTGTGAACTGTACCATCCATTCTGGACGGTCATGGGTCACGCTCCTCTCACGATCGGACGGAGATAAGGGGCTCAGCCCAGCAGTTGCTGGGGGCCTGTGCGGCGGTTCATCGGGGCCAGCGCCGTCAGGTCGATCTCGATCAGGTAGGGCCCGGTCCGCTCGACGGACTGGGCGAACGCGCGGTCGAAGGCGGCGGCGTCCGCGACCCTCTCGCCGGGCACGCCCATCGCGGCGGCGAGCGCCGTGAAGTCGGGCGTGTGCAGGTCGACGTCGTTGCGGGCACCGTCGAACGTGGCGTGCTGGACGCCGCGCAGCACCCCGTACCCGTAGTCGTTGAACACGCAGACCGTGACCGGCGCGCCCGCCTGCGCGAGCGTCGACAGCTCGCCGATCGACAGCATGATGCCGCCGTCGCCGTGGATCACGACGGTGCGCTCACCGCTGCCGAGCGCGGCGCCGATCCCGAGCGGCAGCCCGGGGCCGATCGCGGCGGACGCCGGGTTCAGCGACGTGCGCGGCTCCAGGATCGGCAGCAGCCGGTCGCCCCACGCGTACGCGGGGACGGTCGAGTCGCGGACGATCACGCCCGCCCTCGGCAGCGACCGGCGGAGCGCCGCCACGATCGCCCGATGGTCCGGACCGAGGGATTCGAGCGAGCTCTCCCGCGCCTCCGCCGCGGCCTTGCGGGCGCCGACGGCCCACTCCTCGGTGGCGGCGGTCGTGGAGACATGCTCGTCGAGCGCGCGAAGCGTCTCGGCGGCGTCGCCGTGCAGCGCGACGGCGGGCGGGTAGGTGCGGCCGAACACGCTCGTGTCGGCGTCGGCGTGGATCAGCCGGTCGGTGAGCCGCAGCCGCCACGCGTCGGTCGTGTACTGCTGGAAACGCGCACCCACGGCGAGGACGACGTCCGCGTCCTCCACGACCTCGCGCAGCGGTGGCGTGGTGGCGAGCGCGCCCAGGCACAGCGGGTGGTCTTCGGGGAGGGCGCCCCGTCCCTGCACCGAGGTGACGACGGGGATCTCCAGGCGCTCGACGAGGCGGCGCAGCTCGGGCCAGGCGCCCGCGCTGAGCACGCCGCCACCTGCCCAGATCAGCGGACGGTGCGCGTCGGTGAGGAGTGCGGCGGCCGCGCGCACGCGGTCGGCGGGCGGTGTCGCCTTTGGTAGGGGGGTGGGCTCTGGAACGTGCAACGATGCCGGGACCCGCGCGTATTGGAGGTCGATCGGGATCTCCACGGCCGTCGGACGCGGCCATCCGCGGCCCGTCTCGCGGCCCGCCGCCACGATCGTCTCGGCGATGTCCTCGGCGCGGCGCACCGACCACGCCTCGCGGGTCAGCGTGCGCAGCATCGTGAGCTGCTGCTCCGCCTCGTGCAGGTAGCCCTTGGAACGGCCCAGGAAACGGCTCTCCACCTGGCCCGTGATGACCAGGACGCGCGAGCCCGCGAACTGCGCCTCGAACAGGCCGCCCATCGTGTTGGCCGTGCCGGGGCCGGTCGACGCGAGGGCCACGCCGAGGCGTCCGGTGACGCGGGCGTAGCCGTCGGCGGCGTGGACGGCCGCCTGCTCGTGCCGGACGTTCACGACCTTGATCCCGCCGTCGCGGCGCGCCGCGTCCAGGATCGGCAGGTTGTGCACGCTCGCGACGCCGAACAGCATCTCCACGCCGAGCGCCCGCAGCGCCTCGACGACGAGATCCCCGCCGGTTCGGTGTTCCGTCATCGCGTACTCGCGGCGGCGGTGTGGCGCTGGATGGCCTTCAGTTCCGTGAACTGGGTGATGCCGAACGCGCCTAGTTCACGGCCATATCCCGACTGCTTGTAGCCGCCGAACGGCGCGAGGCCGTTGAACGGGGCGCCGTTGATCTCGATGGTGCCCGCCTCCATCCGCTCGGCGAACCGGAGCGCGTGCTCCTCGTCCGCCGACCAGACCGCGCCCGCCAGCCCGTACGGGGTGCCGTTGGCGATCGACACGGCCTCGTCCTCGTCCACGTACGGGATCACCGCGAGCACGGGGCCGAAGACCTCCTGCTGGGCGAGCGCGATGCGCGGGTCGGTGACCGTGAACGCGGTGGGGCTGCTGAAGAATCCGTTGCGCGGCAGCTCGGCGTCGGGGAAGGACCAGATCGTCCGGGCGCCGTCGACGAGGGCGCGCTCGGTGTGCTCGGTCACCCGGTGCTTCTGGTTCCAGCTCGCGAGGGGGCCGATATCGGCGTCCGGGTCGCCGGACGGGCCGATCCTGTACGTCGCCATCGCCGCCGCCACCAGCAGCTCCACCTCCGGCAGCGACTGGAACGGGACGAGCAGCCGGGTCAGCGCGGTACACGTCTGCCCGGTGTTGATCATGACGGTCCGCACCACGCGCTCGACGGCCGCTTCGAGATCGCCGTCCGGCAGCACCACGGCGGCGGACTTGCCGCCGAGCTCCAGCGTCACCCGCTTGATCGACGCGGCCGCGACCTCGGCGACGCGGCGGCCCGCGCGGGTCGAGCCGGTCAGCGACACCATCGCGGTGCCCGGGTGGCGGGCCAGGTACTCGCCGACGTGCAGCCCGTTGCCGAACAGCACGTTGAACGAGCCGGGCGGCGCGCCCGCCGCGTCGAACGCCTCCGCCAGGATGAAGGCGTCCAGCGGCGCGACCTCGCTCGGCTTCAGCACCACCGGGCAGCCGGCGGCGAGCGCCGGGCCGATCTTCGCGGCCGTCTGGAGCACTGGGAAGTTCCACGGCGTCATCGCGGCGACCACACCGACCGGCTCGCGCAGCACGGTCGAGCCGCCGGTGGGCGCGGAGCCGGCGAGCGGCGCGGAGAAGTCCACGTCGGCGACGGCGCGCGCGGTGTTGCGGAACGTTCCGATCGCCGTCCGCACCTGGTAGTCGCCGCAGTGCTTGCGCGGCATGCCCATCTCGCTGGAGATCAGCTCGGCCAGCCCGTCGAGGCGGGTCTCCAACTGGTCCGCGACGCGTTCGAGGAGCGCGGCCCGTTCCTCGGGCGGCATGGCACGCATGACGGGACGGGCACGGAGCGCCGCCTCGACGGCCTTGTCCATGTCCTCGGTCGCCGATTCGCGGACCGTGGCTACGCACTGCCCGGTCGAGGGGTCGATCACGGCGATGACATCCTCGCCGTGGTTCTCGACCCACTTCCCGTCGATGTAGGTGTCCGCACGATGGTCCATGTCGCTCCGCTCAAACCAGTCCTAGGGCGATTGGATCGAAGCCTAGAATCATCCGTCCGGAATGGGTTGAGGCTGAGCCACCAAAGAAATCCGGTGGTCATTATGTGTCCGGCACATGGCGGCCATCACCTTCATCGGGACGGTCATCGGGAGCGGCCCGGCTCAGGCGAACAAGCGGGCGCGAAGATCGGTCCTGGCCTCTTCGCGGTCGCGGCGCATCTGGATCGCGTCGTAGGCCATCAGCGCGACATTGAGATCGCCGATGTCGGTGATGCGGCGCATATCCCGTCCGGTGAGCGTGGCGATCTGCCGCAAACGGTAGGCGACCGTGTTCGGATGGACGAGGAGTTCCTCGGCCGTCCGCTGGAGCGCCATATCGCAGGTGATGTAGACGCGGAGCGTGTCGAGCAGATGCGGCTTCTCGACGAGCTGCCCGATCCGGGTCTCGATCAGCCGGTTCGACACCCACCGGTTGTGCGCGAGCAGCACTTCCAGGATCACGTCGGTGCACTGGGTGACGTGGCCGCGCTGGTCGCGGTAGATGCTGATCTCCAGCGCCGACAGGGCCTGCCGGCAGCTGTGCCCGGCGGCCGGCAGCGACTTGCCCGGCTCGCCCGCCGACACGAACAGCGACCGGCCGGGCTCGCCGTCCAGCATCTCGGTGAGCAGCGGGACCAGCCCGGGGCCCGGACGGTCCAGCGGCACCAGCGCGAGCAGCACCCCGCGCCGCTCCCGCAGGAGGATCTCGCGGCGCGGGTCGTGCCGCCACAGCACCTCCATGATCCGGCGGCGGACCCGCGCCCACTGCTGCGCCGTCGGCGCCGGCTCGTGGTAGGCCGCGACCGCGCGGAACGGCTGGTGCGGGTTGATGTTCAGCATCCTGGCCTGGTCGTTCACCGTGCTGGCGTCGACGGCGGGCCCGGCGATCAGGCAGCTCAGCAGGTCGGTGCTCACCCGCGCCTGCCAGCCCGCCAGCTCGTTGTAGGTGCTGGTGAACGACTCGAGCTCGCGGGTGCAGAGCACGTCGAACAGCTCGGCGAGGCGTCCCAGGACGGCGCGGACGTCGTCCATGCCGATGCCTTCGGGACCCGTGCCCGCGTTCGCCAGGACGTGGTCGGTGACGACCCGTTCCAGCAGCCGCAGCCACTCGACCGCCTCCACCACGGACCGGCCCTGCAACGCGACACGCGAGCCGCGCGCGGACGGCAGCTCGCCGATCGGCCCGTCGCCGGACAGGCCCGACGCGCACACGCCGATGACGTTCACCGCCATGTCGAACGCCTCGACCGGCGCCTGCCGGTCGACGGATCCGGATTCGGCCGCCGAGACGTACTGCCGGACGAATTCGTTCGCGAGCGCCGTGGACGCGGATTCGAGTTTTCGGGCCACGGTCGCCAGCGGGTCGGCGACGGCGGCGGACGTGTTGGATGGTGCCATGATCACCCCCAAGCCCGGTGGCCAGGAGCAACCCACCTGACGCACCTGGCCCAAGTTGTGGAGATGTATCACGCTATTTCATCCCACGTCAACGGCATGGTCGCCGAGGTGGGCCGGTCCGGAAGGCGAGTGACCACGGCGGGGACTGTGGCGCCCCCACAGGCGCCCTCAGCGAGGTTTGTGACCCCGCCCTCATGACATATGGCGGGCCGTAACCGTTGACTGTGTCGACACGCGGCAACGGAGGGAAGGTGGATCGTGACGGCGAGTACCTCCGCGACAAGGCTGCCACCCGCCGGTGAGGTCCCGGCGGCGCCGCCGCCCGGACGGCGGCGGCAGCGGCGTCCGGACTTCGTCACCATGGCGCTCGGCCTGCCGGTCGCGTTCATGGCGATCGTGTACGCCTATCCGGTCGGCGCGATGCTGCTGAAGAGCTTCACCGAGCCGAAACCGGGCTTCGGGAATTTCCGTAAGGCGTTCACCGACGACGCCATCTGGGACGTCCTGGTGATAACCGTCCGGTTGTCGGCCGAAGTGGCCGTGCTGACCGTGGTACTCGGCTTTCCGGTGGCCTATCTCCTCGCCCGGACGTCGAAACGCAAAGCGCGTTTCCTGGTGCTTCTCGTCATCGTCCCGTTCTGGACGAGCATTCTCGTACGGTCGTTCTCCTGGATCGTTCTGCTCGGCGACAACGGGCTGGTGACCAAGATCCTGGAACCGGTGACCGGTGACTCGCAGGGAATGCTCTACAGCGAAAGCGCGGTGATCATCGCGATGACGCATATCCTGCTGCCGTTCCCCATTCTCATCATCAAGGGGACGCTGGACCAGATCGACTCCTCGCTGCCGCCTGCCGCGCGCTCGCTCGGCGCCGGGCCGATCCGCGCGTTCGCGCACGTGTACCTGCCGCTGGCGGTGCCGGCCATCGTCAGCAGCGGGATGCTCGTGTTCGTCATCGCGCTCGGCTTCTACGTGACGCCCGCGCTGGTCGGCGGGCCGAAGCAGAGCACGATCGCGATCGTGATCGCCGAGGCCGTCCAGGTCAACTTCGACTGGGGGATGGCCGCGACGCTCGCGACGATGCTGCTGGTGGTCGCCACCGCGCTGACGATGATCGTGCGGCGGCTCACCAAGGTGAAGGGCCTGGTGTCGCTGTGAGCACCGTGGACATGACCGCGCCCCCGGCGCGCGGCGGCGAGGCGCCGAGGCCCGCGCGACCGCCGGGCCGTCGCGGCAGGCGATCGCCGGCGACACCGCTGGAACGGGTGCTGGGCTGGGGCCTGCGGGCCGTGGTCACGCTCGTCCTGATCTTCCTCGTGACGCCGATCGTGATCGTCGTCCTGGAGTCGTTCAACAGCGTCGACTACCTGTCCTTCCCGCTGGAGGGCTGGTCGCTCACCCACTACCGCAAGTTCTTCGCCGACTCGGCGTGGGTGGACGCCTCCCTGCTCTCCGCGAAGATCGCCCTGCTGGCCGCGCTGATCGCGACGGTCGTCGGCACGGTCGCGGCCTGGGGCCTCGCGCGCAGCAAGGCCCGGGGCAAGGGCTTGGTCTTCGCGCTGCTCTACTCGCCGCTGCTGATCCCGATCATCGTGCTGGCGATGAGCTACTACTTCACGTTCGCCGACATGAAGGTGATCGGGCAGTGGCAGTTCGTCTCCGTCGCCTACTCCGTGATGGGCATCCCGTACGTCCTCGTGGCGGTGTCGAACGCGTTGCAGCAGTTCGACCCCGAGCTGGAGAACGCCGCCCGGACGCTCGGCGCCGGCATGACCCGGACCCTGCTGCGGATCACGCTGCCGTCGCTGACCTCGGCGATCTCGGCGGGCGCGCTGTTCGCGTTCGTGATCGCCTTCGACGAAGCGGTGATCATCCTCTTCGTGTCCGGCAGCGGCTCGGTGACGCTCCCGCGCAAGCTGTGGGACAGCGTCCGCTACGACCTCACGCCCACGCTCGCGGTCGCGGGCACGATCCTCATCGCCGTGTGCGTCGGGCTGTTCCTCCTCTCCGAGCTGATCAAGATCCTCCGTGAACGGCGGGAGCGCCGATGACCGAGCAAGCGCCGATGACCGACCAGGCCCCCGCCGCCGCGAAGGCGACCGGCGAACGGCCTGCCGGGAAGACCGCCGATCCGGCGAAGGCGGGCCAGGTCGTCTTCGACGGCATCCACAAGTGGTACGGCGACGCGCCGGCCGTCCACGACTTCGACCTCGCGGTCGCGAAGGGCGAGTTCGTCACGCTGCTCGGGCCGAGCGGCTCCGGCAAGACGACCAGCCTGCGCATCCTCGCGGGCCTCGAATCGGCCACCGCCGGTGAGGTCTACCTGGCCGGACGCGCCGTCACCGACGACGTCCCGGAGAAGCGCAACATCGGCCTGGTGTTCCAGAACTACGCGCTGTTCCCGCACATGACCGTCGCGCAGAACATCGCGTTCCCGCTGAAGATGCGCCGCATGAAGAAGCCGGACGCGCAGCGCGAGATCGATCGGGTGCTGACGATGACGCAGCTCACCGAGTTCCGCGACCGCTACCCGAGGCAGCTGTCCGGCGGCCAGCAGCAGCGCGTCGCGCTCGCCCGCGCGTTCGTGTTCGACCCCAGCGTCCTGCTGATGGACGAACCGCTCGGCGCCCTCGACCGCAACCTGCGCGACCACATGCGCCTGGAGCTGAAGAACCTCCAGAAGCGGATCGGCGCGACCGTCCTGTACGTCACCCACGACCAGGACGAGGCGCTGGCGCTGTCCGACCGGATCGGCGTCATGCACCGGGGCGTGCTCCAGCAGACCGCCCCACCGGACGAGCTGTACGAGGAACCCGTCAACTCGTTCGTCGCGAAATTCCTCGGCCAGTCGATCTGCCTGCCCGCCAGGCGGGTGGACGACGACGCACGGCACACCGCCGTGGAGGTGGAGGGGCTGGCCGGACGGATCCTGGTCGCCAAGGACAACGACGTCTCGGCCGACCCGTCGGGCGAGTTCATGATCCGTCCAGAGCGGGTCAGGATCAGCGCCGACAAGCCGGACGCGGCCGAACGCAACGCCGTGTCCTGCACCGTCGCCGCGCACGTCTACCTCGGTCCGCAGATCGAGGTGCATCTGCGGACCGCCGAGGGCGCGCAGATGCAGGTGGTGGTGCCGTCGGAGGCGCGGGCCGACTACGGCGAGGGCTCGTCGCACTGGCTGAGCTGGGGCGCGTCCGACTGCCGCTTCCTGGCCGCCGTGACCTGACCCGGCCCACGACCCGGCCCACGACCCGGCCCACGACCCGGAAGCCGCCTCCCGCCACGACCTTGGTTCGTCATGCCTCGACTCGTACGGAAGGGACGCAATGAAACTCCCGGCACTCAAGTGCTGTACCTGGCACATGGACGGTGACGTCGGTGTGCTCACGCTGAACCGGCCGGAACGGCTCAACGCGATCTCCAACACCGACATCGACGAGCTGGACCGCGTCATCATGCGGGCGGGCAAGGAACCGGGCGTCCGGGCCATGGTGATCACCGGCGCGGGCCGCGGGTTCTGCTCCGGGGCGGACGTCAAGGAGTGGGCCGCGAACGCCGACGCCGACGAGGAGTCCTGGCCCGCGAAGATGCACCGCACGATCGCGCGGCTCTACTGGCTGCCGATCCCGGTGATCGCCGCCGTGAACGGCGTCGCGGCCGGGTCGGGGTTCGACATCGCGCTCACCGCCGACATGCGGTTCGGGTCGACGTCCGCCCGGTTCGGCCAGGTGTACGCGCAGCGCGGCATCTGCCCTGACGCGGGCGGCTCCTTCCTGCTGCCCCGGCTCGTCGGCGAGACACGCGCCGCCGAGCTGATCTACACCGGCCGGATCATCGACGCGGACGAGGCGCTGCGCATCGGCGTCGTGTCCGAGATCGTCGAGCCGGAGCGGCTCATGGCACGCGCGCTGGAGCAGGCGAAGATCTTCGCCGCCGGGCCGACGATCGCGATCGGCGAGGCGAAGCGCAACATCCGCGCGGGCCACACGC
>JBOHBY010000951.1:0-1911 GCA_050698635.1 Spirillospora sp. | reverse complement strand
GAGGGGACCCCCGACGCGGTCCTGGAGGCGGCCGACCCGCTCGTGCGCGTACCACTCGAAGTCGGACCGCAGGTGCGCGGCGACGGCCAGCGTCGCGATCTCCCGCTCCCGCTTGGTGAACGCCGTGCGGAACCGTAACGCGGCGCCGAGGTCTTGCAGCGGCAGCCCGACGGACGGGCTGTAGAGCATCGCGTTGAACGGGCCGACAAGGCAGCCCGACTCGTCGGTCAGCCGGAACGGCGCGTCGCGGCCGGTGTCGCGGGGGCCGCCGGTCACCGCCTCGTAGACGGTCCGCTGATCGTCGCTGAGCGAGCCGGGGAGCAGCAGCGGGAGCCGGGCCGTGGACGGACCGCGCTGGGGTCGGTCGTTGACATGCTCACCGCTCACGGGGTCGATCACTTACCGCACGCTAGGCGGTCGGCCCTGGCGTCTCAAGCCCCGTCCGGAATGTGAAACCCCTGCCGCACGGTGACGTGGCGCCGACGTGACACCGGCGCCGCGCTGGCAGGATGACCAGGGTGAGCGGCATCTACGACGACCCGTGGGCGTACGAGCTGGCGTGCTCGTTCCGCGACGTTCCCGCCGAGGTGGACGCGCTGTTCGGCTGGTGCGCCGATCACGGCCTGAAGCCCGCGTCAGTCCTGGAACTGGCGGCCGGGCCGGGCGAGCACGCGCGGGAGTTCGCCCGGCGCGGCCTCGCCGCGACCGCGCTCGATCTGAACGCGGAGATGTGCGCCCACGCGGGGCGTGCGGCGGCGCGCGACGGCGTCGAACTGACGGTCGTCCAGGACGACATGACGCGGTTCGACCTCGGCAGCCGGTTCGACCTGGTCGTGACCATGATGGACTCGACGTCCCACCTGATGACCCTCGACGCGCTGGTCGCGCAGCTGCGCCGGGTCGGCGCGCACCTGTCCCCCGGCGGCCTCTACGTCGTCGAGATGTCGCATCCGCGCGACCGGCTCACCGACGACCCGAGCGTCAGCACGGGCTGGACGGTCGAGCGCGGCGGCGTCCACGCCAGCGTGCGGTGGGGCGAGCCCGGTGACCGGCTCGACCCCGTCACCCAGATCGCCGACGACCACGTCACGATGAGCATCACCGAGGACGGCGGCACGCGGGTGCTGCGCGACGTCGTCCCCTACCGCTTCTGGACGGCCACCGAACTCGACGCCGCGATCCGCCTCGCGGGCGGCCTGGACGTGGTCGCCCAGTACGGCGACTTCGGGGCCGGTGCGGACGCCGTCGCCCTCACCGACCCCGCCGCCTGGCGCATGATCACGATCCTGCGCGGCGCCTAGCCCACCGCTACGCGGGCGTCCAGCCGGGCATCGGATAGCCCGCGAGTAGCTCCCGGATCTCCCCGGCGACCCGATCGACGACGCTCTCGTCCTGCTTGGCCGCGGCCCGCACGACCTCGTCCATCCAGGCCGCGACGCGGGGCATCTGGCCCTCGCCGAGGCCGCGGGTGGTGATCGCGGCGGTGCCGACGCGGAGCCCGGACGGGTCGAACGGCTTGCGCGGGTCGAAGGGGACGGCGTTGTAGTTCAGCTCGATCCCGGCCCGGTCGAGGGCCTGCGCGGCGGGCTTGCCGGCGACGCCCTTGTTCGTCAGGTCGATCAGGATGAGGTGGTTGTCGGTGCCGCCGGAGATCAGGTCGTAGCCGCGGTCGAGCAGCGCGGCGGCCAGGGCCCTGGCGTTCGCGACGACCTGCCGCGCGTACGCGGCGAAGCCCGGCTGCGACGCCTCCCGCAGCGCGACGGCGATCGCGGCGGTCGTGTGGTTGTGCGGCCCGCCCTGGAGCCCGGGGAACACGGCCTTGTCGACCGCCTTCGCGTGCTCGGCCGTCGACATGATCATCGCACCGCGAGGGCCGCGCAGCGTCTTGTGCGTGGTCGTGGAGATCACGTC
>JBOHBY010000950.1:0-11744 GCA_050698635.1 Spirillospora sp. | reverse complement strand
TCCCTGACGAGCGCGTCGGCGGCGTCCTTGCCGTCGCGGTAGCTGAACACGACGCGTGCGCCGTCGCGGGCCAGCCGCCGGACGATGGCCTTGCCGATACCGCGTGAACCGCCCGTCACCAGGGCGCTCTTCCCGTTGAGCGTCATGGCCCCAGACGCTAGTCGTGCAGCCGATCGGCGTATTGAAGAAATGCGCGCAGTTCGCCGGGAGTGATTCCGGACATGGCCCGTACTTCGCGGTTGAAATGCGGCTGGTCGGCGAATCCGCAGGCGGCGGCCGCCGCGAACGTGCCCGCCGGTGCGCCGAGCACCCGCACCGCCCGCTGGAAACGCGCGACACGCGCCACCGTCTTCGGGCTCAGCCCGAACTCTCCCTGGAATCCGCTTTCCAGGCGCCTCCGGCTGACATTCAGTTCGGCGGCCAGGTTTTCGATTTTCGTCCTGCCTGCTGTCTCTTGGAGGCGGTGCCATCCGTGGGCGGCTGCGGCGTCGGGGTGCGGGTTTGGGTGCAGCCATAGGGTGAGCAGGTCGTCGAGGACGGTGAACCGCGCGGCCCAGCCCGGTGCGGCGGCCAGCCGTTCGGCCAGCTCGTCGGCTCGGGGGCCGAGCAGGTCGGCCAGCGCGGTGGTCGTGCCGGTGAGCGTCCGCATCGGGGCGCCGAGGAGCGCTCGCGTGCCGGACGGCGTCAGCCCGACCGTTATGCCGCTCCGCCAGCACTCTTCTTCGCGCACTTCCGGCGTGCCTCGGGCGCCGAACGCGAGTGGCGCGCATCCCTCAAGGTCGACGATCAGCGTCACCAGGTTCAGTGGCAGCACCCTGCGGTGCGCGGCGTCCGCCGCCGCCGTCACCGGCGTTCCGGTGCGGAAAGCCCCGTAGCCAGCGACAAAGGGACGCAGCCGCGCCGCCGCCGGACGGGCCACCGCCGCGCAACGCTCCGCCCCCGCGCGCACCAGAACGGAATGCACCTGCCCCATCCCGCCATTCTCCCCCCTCCGTTCGGCTGGCCCGATCGCGACTTTCGTCGCTTTCGGGAGAGGGGATCGAAGGCCAGTCTTACGGCCGTGAAGTCTGTAGCGGAGGTGGTCGGGGGGCGTCGCGTCCGGATCGCCGTTCTGTTCGTTCTCGGCGTTTCCTGCTTGACCGGCATCGCACCGGACGCCCGCGCGGGCGTGCCCGTCCCCCAAGCGGGCCCCGGTGGCGCGGCCGGGCCGCTGACCGTGTCGTCGGCGAACCCGCGCTACTTCTCCGTCCGGAGGGGCGGCCGGGAAAGGCCCGTCTACCTCACCGGGACGAACCTGTGGAACAACGTGCAGGACGGAGCGGGCTTCCACACCTGCGACCGGCCAGGACCCGAATTCAGCTGGACCGCGTACCTGGAATTCCTGCGCTCCCGCCGCCTGAACTTCGTCCGGGCCTGGCGATGGGAGCATTTCAGGTTCAAGCTGCCACCGGACCTCGACACCGGCGGCCCCTACTGCGTGACACCCCAACCGTGGCCTCGCACAGGCCCCGGCAAGGCACATGACGGGCGGCCGAAGTTCGACCTCTCCAGATTCGACCAGGCGTACTTCGACCGCCTCAGGACGCGCGTCGTCAAGGCGCGTGAGCAGGGCGTGTACGTCTCCGTCATGCTCTTCGAGGGGTTCTGCGCCCACCTGTGCGACAGCGCCACGATCATGGCCGGGCATCCGTTCGACGGTCGGAACAACGTCAACGGAATCGACATCGGCTCGATCCGGGATTACCAGTCCGGTTCGGTTTCGCCGGGCGTTCTGGCGCTTCAGCGGGCCTATGTCCGCAAGGTGGTCGACACCGTGGGCGACCTCGGGAACGTCCTGTACGAAGTGGCCAACGAGTCGTGGCGCGGTTCGGTCTCCTGGCAGTACGACCTGATCAGGTATGTGAAACGGTACGAGGCCGCCAAACGCCTTCCCGCGCACCCGGTCGGCATGTCGGCCATCTGGCCCGACGGAAACGACGAATGGCTGTTCGCGTCACCGGCCGACTGGGTGATGCCCGGATTTCCGGCCACGGGCCACTACCGCCACGACCCGCCCGCCGCGACCGGCGCCAAGGTCGTCATCTCCGATACCGACCATTACGCGCCGTGCGACGCCGATGCCGTCTGGGCATGGAAGTCGTTCACCCGCGGCCTGTACACGAGCCAGCTCGACTGCGGCATCGGCGATCCGGCGCGTCCCGATCCCGCCTTCGATTTCCTCGAACCGGCGAGATATGCCCAAGGAGATGCCGGACGTCTCGCCCGCCAGGTGGATCTCCTCGCGATGAGACCTCGCGGGGACCTTGCGTCCACCCGGTACGCGCTCGCCGGCCCGGGACGCGAATACGTGATTCTCCAGCCCGGGAACGCGCGCCACATCAAGGTCGCCCTGACACCTGGCAGATACCGGGTCGAGTGGTTCGACATCGGCACGCGGAAATGGCGGCCTGCCCCCGGCATCACGGTCCGTGCGCCTTCGGCGGAGACGTTCACGGCGCCTTTCGAGCAGGCCGGTCCCACGGTGCTGCATCTGCGCCGGGCCGATCCGGACGCCAGCCCGATCCGGACGCCATCGGGCTGACGCCCGGCACGCACGCGGCCGGACCCGGACGGTCGTCCGTCCTGGCCCGGCCGCGTCTACCGGGCTACCTGGTCGCTACCGGGCTACCTGGTCACCAGTGCCGGTGATCCGAGGACCTCGCTCTCGTCGGCGGGGTGCGGGCCCGGCTTGGCGGGACGCCAGCCGCGGGCCCAGAAGCGCTCGACCGCCGCGCTCTCCTCGGCACTGGGATTGGGGTTCTCGCAGCGTCCGCCCGCCATCACCTTGTCGCAGTTCCCGATGTCCGGCGGGTGCTGGAGGCTGAGGATGTGACCGAACTCGTGCACGACCACGCGCAGCGGGCCCGCGCCCGACTGCTGGATCTGGTTGCGGTAGAAGTAGATCTGCCCGCGGGTGCAGCCGACGCAACTCGCCGTCCCCGGCGCCGATCCGTTCTGCGCGGTGGTCACCCTGATGCCGGCCTGGCCCTTCACCAGCCGGACGCTGGTGACGCGCGTGTTCCAGATCTCGGCCGCCTGGTCGACCAGGGGCGCGAGCTCGGCCGCTCCGGTCGCGTCGTAGTAGATCGTCGTCTGCACGGCCGCCCGCGCCGGAACGGCGGTGGCGCCGGCACTGGCGCTGGGAGCACCGGCGACGACGAGCGCGACAATGCCGCCGAGAACAGCGACGATCAATCTGGTTGGGAACAACTCAGGCCCCTTCCCTTAGGCTGCGACTATCCGTTGCCCCCGCTCCGCCGATGTTCGGCGACATCGATCTGATGGAGCGTAACCGCATAAAGCCCGGCAATGCACATATCAGCTGCCCATACCATTCTCGGAATGGGCACTTGTTGCCGTGCCGGAGAGCGCGCATTCGGCTGATAGAGCCGAAGTGCCGCCCGCGAAGATGATCAAGAAGAACGGCTCGTCCCGTAGCCGCGTGCGCCGGTGCCGGGTTGGGACGGCTGTCGCCGGGGAGTGTCGCGGTGGCAGACTCGGAGAATCCGTCAGGTGATCACACTGCTTCGATGGGCGGGAGGGCCATGAAGGTCGTCATCGTGGGCGCGGGAATCGGTGGACTGATCACGGCACTGCGGCTGCACCACAAGGGCATCGGCTGCGAGATCTACGAGCAGAGCGAACGGATCCGCGAGCTCGGCGTCGGGATCAACACGCTGCCGAACGCGGTCAGGGAGCTGGCCGGGCTCGGGCTCCTCGACCGGCTGGAGTCGGCGGGCGTCCCGACACGCGAACTGATCTACGCCCACCGGCGCGGCCAGGAGATCATGCGCAAGCCCTGCGGGAGGCACGCGGGATTCGACTATCCGCAGGTCAGCGTGCATCGCGGACGGCTCCAGGGCGTGCTGTCAGAAGCGGTGCGCGAGCGGCTGGGCCCGGATGCCCTACGGACCGGCCACCGGCTGGTCGGGTTCGAGCAGGACGCCGAGCACGTCCGCGCCCACTTCACGGGCCGCGACGACGTCCCGCGCGCCTCGGTGGACGGCGACGTGCTGGTGGCCGCCGACGGGATCCACTCGACCGTCCGGTCGATCCTCTTCCCGGACGAGGGCCCGCCCCGCTGGAACGGCGTGATGATGTGGCGCGGCGCCACCGACTGGCCCGAGTTCGGCACCGGCGCCTCGCAGGTGATCGCCGGTGGCACCGAGGCCAAGCTCGTCGTCTACCCCATCGCGGCCGGGGAGCGGCCGGGCACGCGGCTCACCAACTGGGCGATCTGCCTGAAGACCGGCGAGCCCGGAGACCCGCCGCCGCAGCACCAGGACTGGTCACGCCGCGCCGACCCGTCCGGCCTCGACGAGCAGGTCGCCCCGTTCCGCACCTCGCTGGTCGACCTCGCCGCCCTCGTCGGCGCCACCGAGGACTGCTACGAGCTGCCGATGTGCGACCGCGACCCGCTGCCCTACTGGACGCGCGGACGCGTGACCCTGCTCGGCGACGCCGCCCACCCGATGTACCCGATGGGCTCCAACGGGGCGGGCCAGGCGATCATGGACGCCGCCAGTCTCAGCGGGCATCTGGCCGCCCGCCCCGCCGACCCCGCCGCCGCGCTGCGCGCCTACCAGGACGAACGCCTGCCGATCACCAGCGAGGTGGTGCTGCGCAACCGGACGGGCGGGCCCGAGAACGTGATCGACGAGGTCGAGCGCCGCGCGCCGGACGGCTTCACCCGCCTGGCGGACGTCATCGACCCCGCCACGCTCGAAGGGATCGTCAGCGGCTACGCGCAGGCGTCCGGGTCGTCGAGGGAGCAGGTGAACCGGCGCGCCGACGGCCCGTCCGGCTGACTCGGATCAGGCCGGCTCAGCGGGGCGCGCCGCCGAACCCGATCTCGTTGCCGTCGGGGTCGCGGTAGATCACCTTGCGGACGCCGTTGCCGCAGGTCTCCCGCTCGGCATGCTCGCGCCCGCTCACACGGGCGCTTCCCGGACGGGACGTGCCTGTCCGCCCACGGGGAACGCGCGTCTGGCGAGCTCGTCGTACGGATGGCCCGCGGCGGCGGGGTCGCCGCGGCCCGCGAGGGTGCCCGCCCACGCGCACAGGAACCCGAACGGCACCGACACCAGCGCCGGGACGGTCAGCGGGAACAGGTGCGAGCCGCCCATCACGTCCGGGCCGATCAGCACCAGCCCGACCGACGCCACCAGCCCGCCGACCAGGCCCGCGACCGCGCCGGTCCGGTTGAACCGCCGCCAGTAGATCGTCAGGACCAGGACCGGCATCGTCGTGCTCGCGGCGACCGCGAACGCCAGGTTGCCGAGGAAGGCGATGTTGAGCGTCTTGGCCCACAGCGCGATCAGGATGGCGACGACCGCGACGCCCGCCCCGGCGAACCGTCCGACCAGGAGTTGCCGCCGCGGCGAGACCTCCCCGCGCTTGAGCGCGACGGTGTAGAGGTCGTGCGCGACCGCGCCGGACGTGGCGATCGCCAGCCCCGCGAGCACCGCCAGGATCGTCACCATCACGACCGCGGCGACGATGGAGAACAGCAGGTTGCCGCCGATGGCCTCGGCGAGCCGGGGCGCGGCGAGGTTGCCCGCCTTGTTGTCGGACACGATCTTCGCCTTGCCCACCTCGTTCAGGGCCGCGTACCCGAAGATCGGCAGCGCGGCGAAGAACCCGCCGAAGATCCACATCGCGACCTGGGCGGAGTCGCGGGCGGCGCGGCCGTCCCTGACGGTGAGGAACCGCACCATGACGTGCGGCAGCCCCATCATGCCGAGCACCATGCCCATCGTCAGCGACACCGTGTCCAGGGACGCGGTCAGGCCGCCCTGCTGCGGCGCGATCACCTTGTCGCCGAACCGGGCGGCGGCGTCCTGCATGGAGCCGATCGGGTTGCCGCCGGTGTCGGCGGTCACGAGCACCAGCAGGGCCAGCGCGGTGACGATCAGCACGCCCGCCTTGAACACCTGGATGTAGGTGGTCCCGACCATCCCGCCGAGGATCGTGTAGACGGTCATCAGCGCGCCGATGACGATCACCGCGACGGGGAAGTCGACGCCGAGCAGGAGCTGCGCGAGCAGCCCCGCCCCGACGAACTGGATCACCATGTAGATGACGCTGATCGCCAGGCTCGCCACCGCCATCGCGGCGCGCAGCCCGCGGCCGTCGAAGCGGGCCGCGACGGCGTCGGCAAGGGTGTACCGGCCGAGGTTGCGCAGCGGTTCGGCGATCACCAGCAGCATCAGCAGGTAGGCGGCGGGGACGCCGACGGCCAGGTAGAAGCCGTTGAAACCGGTCAGCGCGACCGCCCCGGTGATGCCCAGGAAGGACGCGGCCGACAGCTGGTCCCCGGCGAGGGCGAGCCCGTTCTGCCAGCCTCCGATCCGTCCGCCGGCGACGTAGTGCTCCTCGGTGCTCTTGTTGCGCCGGGACGCGTAGGTCGTCAGCGCCAGCGTGACCGCGATCAGCGCGGCGACGATGGAGACCGCCGTGCCGTTCACCGGCGTCCTCCCTCTTCGGCGGGGGCGTCCTCGATGCGGGACGTCCACCTGCGGTAGGCGACCGCGCCGAACAGGGGCAGCAGGATCACGGCGAGACCGGCCGCGTACCCGGCCCCCACGCCGTTCCCGACGCCGTCGAAGACGCCGGTGAACGAGGCCAGGATCGGGAACGCCATGAAGCCGACGAAGGTGAGGGCCGCGGCGCCGAGCACGACACGCTTGTGCCGCTGGATCATCGCGTCGTGGCGGGTGAGGTCGGGTCCGTTCGGTGGAGGTTCGGGGGTGGGGAGCATCCGGATGCGCCTCCTCGGTAGCGCGCTGTGCTGAGAGCTCCGTATATCAGAACATATACGAAGTCATAGAGGAACCCCTTTCGTAGCGGAACGTGTCTGACCTGCTACAACTTCCCTGGACATCCCTCCAAAAGTTTCGTCCCACGCTCAGGGGCACAACTGACTCGGAACAGCGCCGGGCGTCGGCGAGCGCGGATGGGGCCGCGCCGGCCCGGCCGCACGGGGGGCAGTGCGATGCGAGTGATGCTCAGAGCGCACCTGGACGTCCGGATCGGGAACGAAGCGCTCCGCAACGGCAAGCTGGTGGAGGTCATGGAGTCGTTGATGGCACGCCTCAAGCCCGAGGCCGCCTACTTCGGCCCGAGCGAGGGCGGACGTTCCTGCACCATCGTCTTCGACATGCAGGACAGTTCGACGCTGCCCACGATCGCCGAACCGCTCTTCCAGGAACTGGGCGCGAAGATCGAGATCCAGCCGGTGATGAACGCCGACGAGATGCGAAAGGGCGTCGCCGCCGCACGGCAGCAGGGCTGACCGCCGTACAGGAAGCTCCCGAAAAGTCGTTTGCCCAGGTGGACGCCATTGCGCAAAGGTGCGGGAATGCGTATCGGTGTGGTCGGGCTGAAAATGGGGGTTCAACTGGCGACCTGGTGCCGCCGTCTCGGCATGGACGTCGTCGTGGCCTGCGACAGCGACCCCGCGCGCCGCGCCGCCGCCAGCGCGCAGCTGCCGGGCGCCACGCTGACGGCGGACTGGCGCGACCTGCTCGAACACCGGCTGGACGGGGTCGTCCTGGCCAACGACTTCGACGCGCACGCTCCGCTCGCGATCGCGTTCCTGGAACGCGGCGTCCACGTGCTGTCCGAGACGGCGGCGTGCGCGGACGAGCAGGAGGGACGACAGCTGATCGCGGCCGTGGAACGGTCTTCGGCGACCTACTCTTTCGCCGAGAACTACGTCTTCCACCCCCATGTGCGCCTGCTGCGCCAGGCCGTCGACAGCGGCGAACTGGGCGCGGTCACGCTGATCGAGGCCGACTACCTGCACGCGATGTCGCCGGACGCGATCGACACGCTGATCGGCGACCCCGCCCACTGGCGCGGCCGTATCCCGGCTACCGCCTACTGCACGCACACCGTCTCGCCCGTGCTGGCGCTGACCGGCGCCTGGCCGGTGGAGGTGTCGGCATTCGTCGTGGACGAGACCGACCGCCGCACCGCGGCCGTCCTGGTGGTCAGGCTGTCGAACGGCGCGCTCGCCATCACCCGCCACGGGTTCCTCCAAGGCGAGCCGGGCAGCCACTGGAGCTGGGCGTCAGTGCGGGGGACGAAGGGATTGGCGGAGTCGGTCCGGGGCCCGGCGGAACGAGCCTGGTCGGTACGGGTCAAGACGGAGGGCTGGACGAGGGCGGACGGCACGGCGCACGAGGAGGAGCGCACACCGCCCGCGCTCTCCCTCGACGGGGAGCCGCTGGAGCGCGGCGCCGAAGGCACCGTGCTGGTGCTCCAGGGATTTCAGGCGACGGTGGAGCGGGGCGAACCGCCGCTGATCCCCGTCCGTCCGGCAGTGGCGGCCTCGCTGGTCGGAGTGGCCGGGGCCGAATCGCTCCGCGACGGCTCCCGACCGGTTCCTGTTCCGCTTTAGATGCGGTCCCAGGGGACGGACGCGTAGGCATCATGAACGGGGGCGATCCAATCGTCGCGCGGGGTGAACTCCACCTCGCCTATCTGGCGCACCGCGGCGACCCCTAGGGAGTTGGTGACGAAGGCGCCGTCGAACGACGGCAGGTCCCCCAGTCGGATCACGGCGCGGTGGACGCGGAGGCGCTCGTCGATGAGCCCCATGGTGATGCCGCGCAGCATCGGGGCGTCCGGCCAGATGAGCTCGCCGCTCCGGACGAGCCCGACGTTGGTGATGCCGCCCTCGGCCACCCGCCCGTCCGAGAGGACGAGAAGGGCGTCGTCGAAGCCGGCGCGCTCGGCCTGGAGGCCGAAGTGGATCTGGCCGAAGGAGCCGACGTGCTTGATGTGCGGGACGGGCCGCTCGTACACGACCGGGAGGAGGCGCTGCGGCGCCGACGGCGCCTCGGCCGGGGGCCGCACGGCCACCTGGACGACCGGGGTCGTGCCCGGCTGGTGGACGCTCACCCGGACGGAGGCGTCCTCGTCCCCGGCGGCGTGCCGGACGAGGTCCCTGACGTGCGCGCCGTCCAGGGACGTTCCGAACAGTTCGCGGGTGGCGGCGTCCAGCCGGTTCAGGTGCGCGTCCAGGCCGCGGACGCGCCCCGCCCGCACCTGCATGGCGGTGAAATGGCCGTAGTTGACGAGGGCCGGGTGCGCGAGCGTCTCCGCGGTCGCGGGGCGTCCGTCCACCTCGATGCGCATGGCAGCTCTCAGGGACCGATCAGGCCGGGACGCGCGTCCGTCACGGGGGTCAGCCGGCGGCGACGGCGTTGAGGCGTTCCTCGCGGAGGCGGCCGGCCCAGGAGTCGTCCAGCGGGCGGAGGTCGTGGCCGACCGCCCAGCGCAGGAGCAGGTCGGCCAGGCCCGGGTTGCGGACGAGCGCCGGACCGTGCATGTAGGTGCCGAGGACGCGACCGCTGTAGGCGCCCTCGAAGCCGTCGCCGTTGCCGACGCCGTGCAGGACCTTCGCGAACGGGCGGGCGTTCGGGCCGAGTTGCGTGACGCCCTGGTGGTTCTCGAAGCCGGTGATGCGGGGCACGTTCAGCTCGCCCGCGACATCGCCGACGATCTCGCCGACGGCGCGCTGCTGGCCGCGTCCCGAGCGGATGTCGAGCAGGCCGAGGCCCGCGACGGGCTGCCCCTCCTCGCCGCCGAACTCGTGCCCGAGCAGCTGGTACCCGGCGCAGACCGCGAACACGACCGCGCCCGCCTGGACGGCCCGGGCGAGGCCGCCGTCGCCCACCAGGCGCTGCGCCGCGAGGATCTGCGGACGGTCCTCGCCGCCGCCGAGCAGGTAGATGTCGCCGTCGGCGGGGACGGGCTCGTCCGAGCGGAGGCTGAGCGTCTCGGTCGGGATGCCGCGCAGCGCGGCACGGCGCTCCAGGACGATCGTGTTGCCCTGGTCGCCGTAGGTGCTGAGCAGGTCAGGGTAGATCCAGACGATCTTGATGCGGTCAGACGACACGGCCGTACCTCGTTCGGATGGACTGGAAGGCGGTGTAGTTGGAGATCACGTCGAGATGGCCGGGCGGGACCGCCATGACCGCCTGGTCGATGTCGTCCACGACGGTGAAGGAGACGTCGGCGGCCTCCAGCCGGGCGGCGAGGTCGACGCGGCGCTCGCCGGTGACCCAGACGGGACGGCCGCGCAGGATGCGGTAGTCGACGTCCCAGAGCCAGGACGTGTCGCGCCCGTCCGGGCCCTGCGCGTTGATCGACAGCGCGACCGGGCCGGGCGGCGGCTGCAGGACGTCGAACGCCTCCAGCCATCCGGCCGGGTTCTTCGACAGCAGCAGCCGGATCGAACGTCCCTCGTGCTCGACCGTCGTGTACCGGCCCGCGACCGACGTGACCTGCGACAGGAGCGGCAGGGCCTGCTCGGGCGGAACGCCGAACTGCGCGACGACCGCCAGCGCGATCAGCGCGTTCGAGCGGTTCGCGCGGCCGGGCAGGGACAGGTCGGTGAGCCCGAACGTCCGGCCGTCCGGCGCGGTGACGAGATCGCCCTGGAGCGTCCAGTCGGGGCGGGGGCGGCGGAAGTGGCACTGGCGGCAGGCCCAGTCGCTGTTCTCGTCTGTGTCCTGCCGGTCGAGCGGGCCGCCGCACTCGGGGCAGCACCAGGAGTCCTCGCGCCAGTGCTGCCCGGCGGCGACCCACGTGACGCTCTTCGCGGTGGCCGCGCCCCAGGTGACGAGCGGGTCGTCGCAGTTGGCGATGACGTGGCTCTGCGGGGACGCCTCCAGCGCGCGGCGCCATTTTCCGGCCAGCAGCCAGATCTCGGCGGCACGGTCCATCTGGTCGCGGCTGAGGTTCATCAGCGCGATGAGGTTCGCGCCCGTCTCCTTCAGGACCATCGGGACGTACTTCTCGTCACACTCCAGCACGCCGTAGCGGGCGGCCGGCGCGGACGCGAGCGCGGACACGTGGCCGGTCGGCATGTTCGCGCCGAACGCGTTGGTGGCGACCTCCCCCAGCGGCGTCATCGCCGAGGTGATCAGCCGGGTCGTCGTCGTCTTGCCGTTGGTGGCGCTGACGAGGACGAGCTTGCGGTCCTTGGCGAGCCTGGTCAGCAGCTCGGGGTCGAGGCGGAGGCCGACCTTTCCGCCGATCACCGAGCCGTCCCCGCGGCCCGCCATTCGGGACATCTTGGCGGCCGTACGACCGAGCGCGACGGCCAGCTGCGAACGCAGCGGAAGATCGCTCATGGACTCCGTCTTCTCTGGATGCGCCGGGAAACCGCTCCGAGCCTAGCCGCTGCGCGCGGCGCGCAGGGATCGCGGTGCGGGTTCCGGGACTCCCGGATCATGGCCGGGCATGATGTGAGCATCATCACAGGGTGTCCCGGTAAACCAACCCGGACATTCTTGACCAGTACCGACATGTCGTGATTCGGTGCGTCCTCCGACTGCGGTGTGCCAGATTCCCAACCACGCGTCCGAGAACGGCATCACCCACTACTTTTGTCGGGAGCCCTGCTGGTTCGCGGGGAGGCGGCGCCCGCCGGACCGGCGGGTCCGGTCGCAAGCGTGGGCAAGCGGCAATAAGGCGAGGTCTTAGCGATGCAGTGTCCGACGTGCGGTAATGACACGCCCGGGACGCTCGGCAAGTGTTCGCACTGTGCGGCGCCGATCGACGTGTACTCCGTCGGACCCGCCGCGGGTGGCGGGGCGGTCCCGCTCTCGGCTCCGCCCGTGACCGGCGGCGCCGACGTGCTCGGCGAGCGGACGGTGATGGTCCCGCCGCCCACGCCGTCCTGGGGCCAG
>JBOHBY010000949.1:0-3085 GCA_050698635.1 Spirillospora sp. | reverse complement strand
GCGACTCCGCGACCGTCGACAGGGTGTCGGGCCAGCGCTCGTCCGGATAGGTCAGCAGCAGCGAGGCGGCCTGGCAGATGAGCCGGGCGGTCACGCCTCCTCCTCGGCGGGCCCGGCGTTCCCGGCGCGCGGCGGGAACAGGCCGGCGGGACGGCCCCGTCCGCTCCAGTTGAGCAGGTTGACGCGGCGCTGCCCTGAAGGCTGCCCGGACGGCTGCCCGGACGGCGGGCGCCCCTCCAGCATCCCGGGGCCGCCCGGTCCGTCGAGGCTGCACTCGTGGACGTCGCCGCCCTCGCCGGGTGTGCCCGAGGCGGTGTAGGCGGTGGGGATCACGTAGCGGTCCTCGTACTTGGCGAGCGCGAGCAGCCGGTACATCCGCTCTATCTCCGCGGGCTCCATGCCGACGCTCTTGGCGATCTCCGGGTCCTCGTCCTCGCCGAGGTTCGCGCGGCGCATGTGGGAGCGCATCGCCGCCAGCCTGCGCAGCGAGTCGCGGACCGGCACGGGATCGCCCGCGGTGAACAGCTCCGCGAGGTAGGACACCGGGATCCGCAGCGTGTCGATCGCGCCGAACAGGTTCCCGGCGTCCTCGCCGTCGTGGCCGGTGCCGGACAGCGCGTCCACGATCGGGGACAGCGGCGGGATGTACCAGACCATCGGCATGGTGCGGTACTCCGGATGCAGCGGCAGCGCGACCCGGTACCGGCTGATCAGCGCGTGGACGGGCGAGCGCCGCGCCGCCGTCACCCACTCGTGCGGGACGCCGGACGCCTCCGCCGCCGCGGCGACGTCCGGGTCGTCGGGGTCGAGGAAGCAGCCGAGCTGCGCCGGGTAGAGGTCGTGCTCGTCCTCGACGGAGGCGGCCTCGCCGACGCGGTCGGGGTCGTACAGGATGACGCCGAGGTAGCGCAGCCGTCCGACGCAGGTCTCCGAGCAGACCGTCGGCTCGCCCGCCTCGATCCGCGGGTAGCACATCGTGCACTTCTCGGCCTTGCCGGTGCTGTGGTTGAAGTAGATCTTCTTGTACGGGCAGCCGGACACGCACATGCGCCAGCCCCGGCAGCGGTCCTGGTCGACGAGGACGATGCCGTCCTCCAGCCGCTTGTAGAGCGCGCCGGACGGGCACGCCGCCACGCACGACGGGTTGAGGCAGTGCTCGCAGATCCGCGGCAGGTAGAACATGAACGAGTTCTCGTACTCCAGCCGGACGTCGTCGCCGACCTTGCGGAGCACCGGGTCGCCCGCGAGGTGCTCGGGCCCGCCGCCGAGGTCGTCGTCCCAGTTCGGGCCCCACGTGACCGACGTCGGCCGCCCGTCGACGAGGGAGCGGGGCGGGGCGGTCGGGACGTCGTCGCCGAGCGGCGCGGTGGTGAGCGTCTCGTAGTCGTAGGTCCAGGGCTGGTAGTAGTCGTCGAGCTCCGGCAGGTCGGGGTTGGCGAAGATCCGGGCGAGCCGCGAGAACCGTCCGCCGGCGCGCGGGACGAGCTTTCCGCGCCGCAGCTTCCAGCCGCCGCGCCAGGTGTCCTGGTCCTCGTAGCCGCGCGGGTATCCCTGGCCGGGACGCGTCTCGACGTTGTTGAACCAGGCGTACTCGGTGCCGGCGCGGTTCGTCCACGTCTGCTTGCAGGTGACGGAGCACGTGTGGCAGCCGATGCACTTGTCGAGGTTCATGACCATGGCGATCTGCGCCAGCACGCGGCGGGGAGCAGGCCGGGCGGGGGGAGCGGGCGAGCCGGACGAGTCGGACGGGGCGGGCATCAGTAGCGGACCTCCTGGGAGCGGCGGCGGATCACCGTGACCGCGTCGCGCTGGTTGCCGGTGGGGCCGTAGTAGTTGGGAGCGAACGACAGCTGGGCGTAGCCGCCGATGAGATGCGTGGGCTTGACGAGCAGCTTGGTCAGCGCGTTGTGCACACCGCCGCGGCGCCCGGTGGCCTGCGCCTTCGGCACGTTCACCAGGCGTTCCTGCACGTGGTACATGAAGACGGCACCGCGCGGGATGCGGTGGGAGACGATCGCGCGGGCGACGACCACGCCGTTGGCGTTGACGGCCTCGATCCAGTCGTTGTCGGCGACGCCGATCGTCTCGGCGTCCGGCACGCTCATCCAGATCACGGGCCCGCCGCGCGCGAGCGTCTGCATCAGCAGGTTCTCCTGGTACTCCGAGTGGATGGACCACTTGGAGTGCGGCGTGATGTACCGCACCGCGACCTGCTTCTCGTCGCGGGGCGCCTCGCCTATGCGCGCGGGGTCGCTCTCGCCGAGCGCGGCCATGTCGAGCGGCGGGCGGTAGATCGGGAGCTGCTCGCCGTACTCGATGATCCAGTCGTGGTCGAGGAAGAAGTGCTGGCGGCCGGTCAGGGTATGCCAGGGCTTGCGGTGCTCGGTGTTCACGGTGAACGGCGAGTAGCGGCGGTCGGGGGCCTCCTTGCCCGACCATTCGAAGCTCGTCCCGACCTGGACGGGACGGTCCTGGGTGTCGGAGAACACCACCCGGCGCTCGGCGACGGAGGCGGCCAGCGCGTCCAGCCCGGACGCGGGGCCGCAGCGCGCGTCCAGCTGCCGGAGCCCTTCGGCGGCGATCCGGCCGTTGCTGGTTCCCGACAGCGCGAGGATCGCCTCGCACAGCTTCACGTCGGTGTCGAGGAGAGGGCGGCCGCGTGCCGTTCCGTTCTCGGCGGTGCCGCAGCGGGAGGTCAGCCAGCGGTCCTCCGGTTCCGTCCGGACATGGACGCCCTTGACGGTCATCCCCTTCGTGCCGGGCAGGGGGCCGAGCGCGGCCAGCCGGTCGGCGATCGTCGTGTAGTCGCGCTCGACGACCGTGATCGTCGGGAAGTCGACGCCTGGTCTGGGCGGCCCGTTGCCGCCGGGGACGCGTCCGCCGGGCTGGGCGGTCTCCGCCGGTGTGTCGTGCTGGAGTGCGGTCGCGACCAGGTCGTGGACGGTGCCCAGCCGCCCCCGCGCCAGCTCGCCGAGCTTCCTGGCCAGCGCGTGGAAGATCTCGAAGTCGGTGCGGGCCTGCCAGGGCGGCGCGATCGCGGGCGAGAACGCGTGCACGTACGGATGCATGTCCGTGCTGGACAGGT
>JBOHBY010000948.1:0-7237 GCA_050698635.1 Spirillospora sp. | reverse complement strand
CCCGGAGGGCATCGCGGGCGCGGTCGCCGTGGCCGTCGCGGCGGCCTACGCGGCCTCCCAGCGAGGCAGCCGCGTCCCACCGAAGGCGGTCATCGAGGCGGCCCTTGAGTGGACGACGAGGGGGGAGTACGTCCAGCGGGGGCTGCGCCGCGCGCTCCGGCTGCTCGCCAAATCCCCGCGGGAGGCGGCCCACGAACTGGGGAACGGCAACCGGGTCTCCGCGCAGGACACCGTCCCCTACGTCCTGTGGGTCGCGGCCACGCGGCTGACCGACTACGAGGCGGCCGTCCGGGCCTGCGCCATGGTCGGCGGCGACATGGACACCACGGCAGCGATGGTCGGCGGCATCGTGACGGCCCACGTCGGCCCCGAGGCCGTCCCCGCCTCCTGGCTGGCCGCCCGCGAACCCCTCCCAGGCTGGCTGCGGTAGTGCGGTAATGGAGTGCGGGTGGTGCCGGCTCGACCGGTATCGTTGATCCGGCAGGTGATCCCCAGCAGGTGATCCTGGCGGGGAAATGTCCCGTTTGATCCGGCGTGGTGTAATTGGCAGCACCTGGGTTTTTGGTACCCATAGTTCAGGTTCAAGTCCTGGCGCCGGAGCTGTCTGGAATGTCGCTGTCATCGCCGGGGTGCGGCCTCGGGTGGGCGGCGGGGTGACAGGTGGGGGTTGGGCGGTATCCTGCCCGTGTCGGGTGCGTTGGGCCTGGTAGGCAGTGATGTCGCAGGTGGGCGTGCTCGTCACCGAATCCCGTCCGCGATGCCGAGGAGCCTCCTTGTGAGCGCTGCGAGCCGCCCGGCCGCCGTCATCGTTCTCGCCGCGGGCGAGGGCACCAGGATGAAGTCCCGTACCTCGAAGGTGCTGCACGAGCTGTGCGGGCGAACCATGCTCGGCCATGTGCTGGCCGCCGCCCGCGAGCTGGAGCCCGAACGGCTCGTCGTGGTCGTCGGGCACCGGCGCGAGCAGGTCGTCGAACATCTCGCCGGGGCCGCCCCGGACGCCGAGTCCGCCGTCCAGGAGCAGCAGAACGGGACGGGCCACGCCGTCCGGATGGCGCTGGAGCAGACCGGTGCGCTGGACGGGACCGTCGTGGTCCTGAACGGCGACGTTCCGCTGCTGCGGGGCGAGACGCTGGGCGCGCTCGTCCGTGCGCATGAGGGCGAGAGGAACGCGGCGACCGTCCTGACGACCGAGATGCCCGACGCGACCGGCTACGGCCGGATGGTCCGCGCGGCGGACGGCAGCGTCGAGTCGATCGTCGAGCACAAGGACGCGACCGAGGCGCAGCGCGCCATCAACGAGATCAACGTCGGCATGTACGCCTTCGACGGCGCGCTGCTGGCGGACGCGCTCAAGCGCGTCACGACCGACAACGCCAAGGGTGAGGAGTACCTCACCGACGTGGTCGCGATCGTGCGCGGCGACGGTCACCGGGCCGGTGCCTACCTGGCGCCCGACTGGGTCGAGACGCAGGGCGTGAACGACAAGGTCCAGCTCGCGCAGGCGCGGCGGCAGCTGAACGACCGGATTCTTGAGGCGCACATGCGGGCCGGTGTCACGGTCGTCGATCCCGCGACGACGTGGATCGACGTGGACGTGACCGCCGAGCGGGACGCCGAGGTCCACCCGGGGACGCAGCTGCACGGCCGGACGCACCTGGGCGAGGGCGCCCGGGTCGGGCCCGGCTGCACGCTCACCGACACGGGCGTCGGTGCCGGGGCCTCGGTGATCAACGCGGTGTGCGTGGAGGCGGAGATCGGTCCCGAGGCATCGGTCGGTCCCTACGCGTACCTGCGGCCGGGGACGCGGCTCGCCCGCAAGGGCAAGATCGGTACGTATGTCGAGACGAAGAACGCCGACATCGGCGAGGGCACGAAGGTGCCGCATCTGACCTATGTCGGTGACGCGGAGATCGGTGAGCACTCCAACATCGGCGCGAGCTCGGTGTTCGTGAACTACGACGGTGTGAGCAAGCATCGCAGCGTCATCGGGTCCCATGTGCGGACGGGCAGCGACAACATGTTCGTCGCGCCGGTGACGGTGGGCGACGGTGCCTACACGGCCGCCGGTTCGGTGATCGTCCAGGACGTCCCGCCGGGGGCGATGGCGGTCGCGCGGTCGCGGCAGCGCAACGTCGAGGGCTGGGTCGAGCGCAAGCGCGCGGGAACGGCCTCGGCGGAGGCGGCGCACCGGGCCAGGGAGGCCCAGGAGACCGGCGCGGCCGGGCAGGCCCATGAGGAGGAGGCGCCGTAGCTTCGGCGCGTCCGGCGAAGACTGCCCCGCCGACTGGCGGGGAGGTGGAGGACAGCGGCGTCCTCCGTGAACAACCAGGCGACCCCGTGCCCGTGACTCTTGTGGTGCGTGGGGAGTGGGGACAACACCCACGTGACGGAATTTTCCATTGAGGGGGAGTTGTCAGAGGTGAGCGGCATCAAGGCGAGCAATGAGAAGAAGCTGATGCTCTTCACCGGCCGGGCCCACCCGGACCTGGCCAAGGAAGTGGCGGACAACCTCCATGTCGACCTCACGCCGACGTCGGCGTACGACTTCGCCAACGGTGAGACGTTCGTGCGGTTCCTGGAGTCGGTCCGTGGCTCGGACGCCTTCGTGATCCAGAGCCACACGGCGCCGATCAACCAGTGGATCATGGAGCAGTTGATCATGGTGGACGCGCTCAAGCGCGCGTCGGCCAAGCGGATCACCGTGGTGGCGCCGTTCTTCGGGTACGCCAGGCAGGACAAGAAGCACCGCGGCCGTGAGCCGATCTCGGCGCGGCTGATGGCGGACCTGTTCAAGACCGCGGGCGCGGACCGGCTGATCACCGTCGACCTGCACACGGCGCAGATCCAGGGGTTCTTCAACGGCCCGGTCGACCATCTGTTCGCGCTGGACCTGCTGGCGCACCATTTCGAGAGCCGCCTGGACACCTCGCAGGTGACGGTGGTGGCCCCGGACGCGGGCCGGGTGCGGGTGACCGAGCGCTGGTCGGACCGGCTGGGCGGCGTCCCGATGGCGATCATCCACAAGAAGCGCGACCCGGACGTGGCGAACGAGGTGAAGGTGTTCGACGTCGTCGGCGAGGTGGCGGGCCGCACCTGCGTCGTGGTGGACGACATGATCGACACCGGCGGGACGATCGTGAAGGCGGCCGACGCCCTGTTCGACCACGGTGCCAGCAAGGTCGTGGTCGCCGCGACGCACGGCGTGCTGTCGGGCCCGGCGGTCGACCGGTTGAAGAACTCGCGGGTCTCCGAGGTGGTGCTGACGAACACGCTGCCGATCCCGGAGGAGAAGCGGTTCGACAAGCTGACCGTCCTGCCGATCGCGCCGCTGATCGCCCGCGCCATCAACGAGGTCTTCTCGGACGGCTCGGTCACCAGCCTCTTCGGCGGGCACAGCTAGCGGCGTCGTCAGCGGCGTCGTCAGCGGCGTCGTCCGGCGGCCTCGTCCACCGTAGGGCGCCATCGTCCGCGAGCAGGCGGGAGCCCTCGCACTGCGAGGACGCGCTAGACTTGTTCGACCCGCGTGTGCTCCAGGTCGTCCAGTGCGTGCCGTGACGGTTCCGCGCTCCCTGGGTTATCGCAAAGAGTCTTTGAGGCGCCCGCCCCCGGTTGGCGTGCGTTGGTCGCTACTGTCCGTAGCGGACGTCCGATGGCGGACGGCCGTGGATCGCAACAATGAGGAGTTTTCGCCGTGTCCGAGGTACGCATCGCCGCCGAGCCGCGCACCGAGTTCGGTAAGGGTGCCGCGCGGCGCACCCGCCGGGCCGGCAGGGTGCCCGCCGTGCTCTACGGTCACGGCACCGACCCGCAGCACATCTCGCTGCCGGGCCACGACCTGATGCTGGCGCTCAAGACGCCGAACGTGCTGCTGACGATCGAGGGGCTCGGCGACGGCGCCGAACTGGCGCTGCCGAAGGACGTGCAGCGCGACCCGGTCAAGGGGTTGCTGGAGCACGTCGACCTGCTGCTGGTCAAGCGTGGCGAGAAGGTCACCGTCGACCTGCCGGTCGTGCTGGTCGGCGACGTGATCGCGGGCGGCCAGATCGCGCAGACGGCGGTGGAGATCTCCGTCGAGGCGGAGGCGACGCACATCCCCGAGTCCGTCGAGCTGGACATCAGCGGCCTGGAGATCGACAGCCAGGTGCTCGCCAGGGACCTGAAGATGCCGGCGGGCACGACGCTGCTGGCCGACGAGGACATCCACATCCTGCAGATCCGCGACGCGAGCGTGTCGACGGAGCCGGAGGTCGAGCCGGAGGCCGAGGGTGCCGCCGAGGGCGAGGGCGCCGAGGGCGAGGGCGAGTCCGGCTCCGAGTGACGGGCGCCGCGCCCGCCGTGTGGCCGGGGGCGGTTCTCATTCTTGTTGTGTTCTTCATGGCCCCCGCGGGTGTGCGCACCGGCGGGGGCCGTGCACGTTCTCGCTGTGGAGGGTCGCGTGAGCGGGGATCTCTGGCTTGTGGCGGGTCTGGGCAACCCCGGGCCGTCGTACGCGAAGAACAGGCACAACGCCGGGTTCATGGTGCTGGACGTCCTGGCGGCGCGGGCGGGCGGGCGGTTCAAGGCGCACCGGGCGCGGGCCGAGGTGCTGGAGGGACGGCTGGCGGGCGCCCGGGCGGTGCTGGCGAAGCCGCGCTCGTTCATGAACGAGTCGGGCGGGCCGGTGAAGGGGCTGTGCGACTTCTACAAGGTGCCGGTGGAGCGGCTCGTCGTCGTCCATGACGAGCTGGACATCCCGTTCGGCGCGGTGCGGCTCAAGCAGGGCGGTGGTGACAATGGCCACAACGGGCTGCGGTCGGTGACGAAGTCGCTCGGCACGCGGGAGTACCTGCGGGTGCGGTTCGGGGTGGGCCGTCCGCCGGGCCGGATGGACGCGGCGGCGTTCGTGCTGAAGGACTTCTCCGGCGCCGAGCGCAAGGATCTCGATCTTGAGGTGGACCGGGCGGCGGACGCGGTGGAGGCGTTGATCGCCGACGGTCTGGGCGCGGCGCAGAACGTCTTCCACGCGGGCTGATCACGTGCGAACGGCGTCCGTGCGGCTGATCAGCGAGGCGGCCTTGTTGGCGCGTTCCATTAGGGGTGACCGGATCCGGCCATGGGGTGGGACCGTAAGATCCCTTGGGCGGATGGCCGCGTGTACGGGGGTTTGCGCCGCATGTCCGGCCAGGTTTGCCTGGCTTGCTGGGGAGATGGGCGTGTTCGCCCGCTGACCATGGCAAAGCGGCCGTAAGATGCTCCACGCATGAGGTTGATGATGTTTGTGAACCTCAGGCGACATTCGGCCGTCTTCGGTGTGAATCGCGCTGTCGGGGCGCGCGTTACAGGGGATTGGTGAGAGCTCTATGGCCGTCGTTGACAAGGTGCAGGCCGAGTCACCGATCAGCCATGAGCAGAGGCGCGCGACGTTCCAGAGCTGGAGCGGATTGTACCGCCGGGTCGCCGGCTATCTCGATTTCCTCAGCATGCTCCTGGCCGGTGTGATCGCGTTCGTGCTGCGGTTCCCCGGGGTGCCGACCGACCCCACGGCGCCGTACGTGGCGCTGACGGTCGCGCTGCCCGTGGTGTGGGTGCCGACGCTGATGATGTGCCGCGCGTACCAGCCGAGGTACATCGGCGTCGGGTACGAGGAGTTCCACCGGGTGCTGCGCGCGGGGTTCATCTTCACCGCCGCGCTGGCGATCGTCGCCTACGCGACCAAGACCGAGGTGGCGCGCGGGTACGTGGTCATGGCGATGCCGCTCGGCACGTTCCTGAACATCCTCGCCCGGTACCGGCTGCGCAAGTGGCTGCACCGCAAGCGGTGGAACGGCGAGTGCATGCGGCGCGTGGTCGCGGTGGGGCACCGCACGTCCGTCTCCGACCTGATCCGGGTGCTGCGGCAGAAGCGGTACCACGGGATGGACATCGTGGCCGTGTGCCTGCCGCCGGCGCTGGCGGCGGGCGACGACGCGGTCAGCGAGGTCGAGGGCGTGCCGGTGCTGGGCGACTTCAGCCAGGCGGCGTCGGTCGCCGACCGGATCGGCGCCGACTCGGTGGCGGTGCTGGCCTGTCCGGAGATGGACGGGACGGCGCTGCGCCGGCTGGCCTGGCAGATCGAGCGCGACGACGTGGAGCTGGTGGTCGCGCCCGCGCTGATGGACGTGACCGGCCCGCGCATCTCGATCCGTCCGGTGGCGGGGCTGCCGCTGCTGCACGTGGAGCACCCCGAGCTGGACGGCGGCCGGAAGGTCCTCAAGGGCGCGTTCGACCGGACGGCGGCGCTGGCCGGCCTTTTCCTGCTGAGCCCGCTGCTGCTGGTCGTCGCGTTCCTGATCAAGGTGACGAGCTCGGGCCCGGTGATGTTCAAGCAGGTCCGGGTGGGGCGCGGCGGCCGCGAGTTCACGGTGCTGAAGTTCCGCACGATGGTGCGGGACGCGGAGGCCCGCAAGGTCGAGCTGCTCAAGCACAACGAGAACGACGGTGTGCTGTTCAAGATCCGCGCCGACCCGCGGGTGACGCGGGTGGGCCGGTGGCTGCGCCGGTACTCGCTCGACGAGCTGCCGCAGCTGTTCAACGTGCTGCGCGGCGACATGTCGCTGGTCGGGCCGCGTCCGCCGCTGCCGGAGGAGGTCGCCCAGTACGGCGGCGACGTGTACCGGCGGCTGGTGGTGAAGCCGGGGCTGACGGGCCTGTGGCAGGTGAGCGGCCGCTCCGACCTGACGTGGGAGGAGTCGGTCCGGCTCGACCTGCGGTACGTCGACAACTGGACGCTCGCGCTCGACCTGCAGATCATGTGGAAGACGTGGTCGGCGGTCTTCCGCGGCTCCGGCGCGTACTGACCGGCCCGAGCCCGCGCGACCCGTGGGCGCGTGAGAAAGTTGACCGGTCTGATCAGTCGAGTCGGGAATGTGATCCAGGGATGACGGTGCGAGCGGGGGCGGACGATCACGCGCTGGCGGCGGAGCTCGCCGCCGCGGCGGGACGGCTGCTACTTGAGGTACGGGACGAGCGGGGCTTCGCCGACGCGCGGGCCCTGAAGGACACGGGCGACCTGCGGGCGCACGAGTACCTGATGGCGGCGCTGGCCGAGCGCTGTCCCGGCGACGCCGTCCTGTCCGAGGAGGGCCGCGCCTCGGTGGCGGGCAAGCGGGCGGACGGCGACGAACGCGCGCCGACCCGCAACACCGCCGACGCGGAGCGCCTGACCGCCGACCGGGTGTGGATCGTCGACCCGCTCGACGGCACCCGCGAGTTCTCCGAG
>JBOHBY010000947.1:0-2760 GCA_050698635.1 Spirillospora sp. | reverse complement strand
CCATACGGGAGCTTCTGGCCGATGCCCGGCTGCCCGACGGGGCCGAGGTGCTCGGGCCCGTGCCCGTCCCTTCCGCGCCCGTGCCGGGAGCCGACGCGCGGGACAAAGAGCGTGCGCTGATACGCGTGCCCAGGGGCGCCGGGTACCTTCTGGCGCGCGCGCTGAAGGAGGCCCAGGGGGTGCGCAGTGCGCGCAAGACGACGGAGACGGTACGAGTCCAGATCGACCCACTGGAGCTGATCTGACCAATAGGGTTCTCGGGTGGCCGACAACTGGGTGGAGACCACCGCGGGCGACCTGCGGCGGTGGGCGGACGAGCGCGACGAGGCGCTGGACGAGCAGGGCGCGCGCATCCTGCTCGAACTCCTACGGGACGAGATGGGCCTCCCGGGTCCGGAGGCACTGACGCCCGAGGCGCTCCGCGAGCTCCTCCTGAACGTGTTCCCCGAATCCGTGGTCGCGGGGGGCGACGACGTTCCCACCGTCCTGGACGCCCTGCACCGCATCGTCGCCTACCTGCGCGACACCGGCGCCGTGCCCGCGCCTGCCGCCGCCGAGCTGGAGACGGAGATCGAGCGGACCGGCCCCGCGTTCGCCGACCTCGTCACCGAGATGGACACCGAGGAGCGGCAGGCGGCCGCGGAGGTCATCGGCGGGCTGATGCGGGCCGACGGGGTCTCCCTGGACGACCAGGAGGCCGTCGACGCGTGGATCCGCGACTTCGAGGCGCTGCCGGAGGAGGAACGCTACGCGCGTACCGAGGGCTACCTGCAGCAGGTCGAAGAGCTGGTCGTCCCGCCCGTCCGGCTCGCTTCCCAAGCGGACGTGGCCGCTGCCGCGCGCCGCTCCAGCCTGACCGAGAACGTCCTGGCCCTGGCACGGTGGACGGGCGAACGTGCCCTCACCGAGCATGACGCGCTGCCCAAGCCCGACGCGGAGGCCGCGGCCCTCGCGCTCGGCCTGGATGACCCGCGCGGCCATGGGCAGATCGAGGACGCGGGCGAACTGGAGCGCCTTTGGTGGGCCGCCGTAGAGGCGAAGGTCATCACCGCCCAGGACGGCACGACCAAACCCGGGCCCTCCCTGGACGACCTCCAATCCAGCGACGACACGACGTTCCTCGCCGCCTGGCTCCCGGTGTTCGAGGCCATGGCCGTCCCAGGGCACGACTACGCGGACGGCCTGGACGCGGTGGAACTCGTCCAGAACGAGATGACGGGCGTCCTCATCCACCTGTACGAGCAGGAGGAGCCCACCGAACCCGAAGCCCTTGTCGGCGCGCTGCTCGACCATGTGGGGGAGGCCTACGACCTCACCGACGCGGAGACCATGGCCACGCTCGTGTCCGACGCGTTCTGCCTCGAACTGGCCACGCTTGAGGGGTGGGGCGTCGTCGAGACGTCCGGCAAAGCGCGTGAGCTGACACCGCTTGGCGTGTGGGCCGTCCGTGAGCTGCTCCTCGCGGACGGGTTCACCGCCCCTGTCATCGGCGAGCTGGCCGGGGCCCGCGCGTCCGAGCTCATCGGCGGGCTGACCTGGTACCGGCCCGACGCCGCGGACGAGGAGATCGACGGCTGGCTGGCCCGCCATGACCCCAAGGACGCCGCCGCCGACCTCCTGGACGTCATGCGGACGGGCGGCCCCGGCGCCCGCAACCTCGCCGCCGCCGTCCTGCACCGCATCGGCCCGGAGGCCGCGGCCGTGGTCCGCGCCGCGCAGGAGCATCCGCTGGTCTCGCCCTACGCCGCGCTGTGGCTGAACGCCGCAGGAGACCCGTCGGGACGGGAATTGGCCCGCGAGGAGTACCTCTGGGTGTTCGTCGACACCGTCGCCGGGATGCTGGAGACCGCCGATCCCGATGAAGCGGTCGAGGCGGCTCTGATCGACGCGCCGCCAGGAGCGGAGATGCGGGCGATGGTCGACGATCTGTGGCGCACCGACCATCCCGGTGTGGCCGATGTCCTGGAGGCGCTGGGCGCGCACCACCCCGACAAGGTGACCGCCAAGGCGGCCCGGACCGCCGCCTACAAGGCGCGATCCGCGCACCAGGGCGTGCACCACGGCGTGTGAAACGTCCGTCTGTTGCTCCGTAGACTGGACCGGAGCATCCCACCCCGCAGGAAACGGAGTCCTCGTTGGCCGTCAAGCCCATCCGCCTCTTCGGTGACCCCGTGCTGCGCACCCCCGCGGAGCCGGTGAAGGACTTCGACAAGGAGCTGCGCCAGCTCGTCAAGGACCTCACCGACACGATGATCGACGCTCCTGGGGCGGGCCTGGCCGCGCCGCAGCTCGGCGTGGGTCTGCGGGTGTTCACCTACTACGTCGACGACCGGCTGGGTCACGTGGTCAACCCGACCCTGGACCTGTCGGACGAGCAGGAGACCGACGACGAGGGCTGTCTGTCGCTTCCCGGTCTCGCGTTCCCCACGCCGCGCGCCGTCCGGGCCGTGGCGAAGGGCTTCAACATGCACGGTGAGCCGATCACGCTGGAGGGCACGCATCTGCTGGCCCGCTGCGTCCAGCACGAGACCGACCACCTCGACGGCGTCATCTTCATCGACCGGATGGTCCCCGAGCAGCGCAAGGCCGCGATGAAGGCGATCAGGGAGGCCGAGTGGTTCGGCGACCCGGCGCCGGTCGTCAAGGAGTCGCCGCACCGCACCCTCGGGAAGGCGATCTGACGTGCGACTGGTCTTCGCGGGCACGCCCGAGACCGCGCTCCCGGCCCTGACGGCGCTTCTGGGCTCCTCCCACGAGGTG
>JBOHBY010000946.1:0-1685 GCA_050698635.1 Spirillospora sp. | reverse complement strand
ATCGTGGCCTCCTTGCCGCCGACGCGGCGTCCGACGACGGCGTGCCGCCCGGCGGTCTCGTCCATCACGGCGCGCAGCGCGGCGGCGTTGTCGTAGAGGGGCTTCCAGCCCGCGGCGCGGAGCCGCGCGCAGTCGACGACCCACGGGTAGGCGACATAGTGCAGGTCGGTCGCGGGCGCGGGCGTCATGCCGAGCCTGTGCAGCCGCTGCGCCATCCCGAAGGTGAGCGCGGCGGGCAGCTCGAAGCTCCGCTTCCCGGTGATCTCCGTCACCTCGTCGGGGCCGAGCCAGCCCTCGCAGCCGACCGCCAGCGGCCCGGTGATCTCCTCGGTGACGACGACCTCCAGCGCGGACGCGAGGTCGGCGATGTGGCAGAACTGCCAGCCGGGCGTGCTGCCCTTGACCGACAGCAGCCGCGGCGCCTCGAAGTGCCGGGTGATGACGCTGTCGACGCCGGGCCCGGCGAGCGCGGCCGGACGGACGACGGCGACCTCCAGCCCCGGATGGGTGACCGGCGCGGTGACGGCCAGTTCCTCCATCTCCAGGTAGTCCCCGGCGATGGACGTGCTGGCCTCGGCGAGCAGCGGCGCGTCCTCGTCCAGCGGGACCTCGTTGTCGGGCTCGGCCCCGTACACCATCGCGGACGTGACGAGCACCACGCGCCGGACCCGGGCGGCGGCGGCCGCGGTGACGACCGTCTGGGCGCCGCGGACGTTGTGGGTGCGGCGCTCGCGGGGGTCCAGGTCCGGCGAGTGCGCGACGTCCAGGTTGACGATCACGTCGACGTCCGAGAGCCGGTTGGACAGCAGCGGATCGCGGATGTCGACGACACGCCATGTGACGCCGGGCACGTCGCCGCGCTGCCCGTCGATGGCGACGACCTTGCGGACTTCCTGCCGGTCGGCGAGCCGGGCGGCCAGCAGCTGCCCCGCACCCGAGGCGGCGCCGGTGACGGCGACGACCGGGCCCTTGCTACGCCGAGGGCGAACCTTGCCCGTTGCCACGGGGGTGCCCCCTTCCTTGTGTACGCGACCTTGCCAGGACCGGCTAACGTTGCGGATATGAGCCCATCATGCATCCCAGGGGCGATCCGATGAGCAACACTCCCTTCGGCTTCAATCGTCCCGGCGACGGTGACGACGACGACCGGCCCCAGGATCCATTCAAGGGCATGGGCGGCGACATGGCGCAGTTCGCCGACATGCTGCACCGGTTCGCCGACATGATCGGCGGCCAGGGCATGGGCGGCGGCGCCGGTGGCGGCCCCCTGAACTGGGATCTGGCCAAGAACATCGCGCGGCACCAGGTGGTGGAGCAGGGCGACCCGTCGGTCGTGGACGCCGAGCGCCGCCAGGTCGAGGAGGCGCTGCGCCTGGCCGACCTGTGGCTGGACGAGAAGACGACGCTGCCCGCCGGCATCCGCACGCCGCAGGCGTGGAGCCGGTCGGAGTGGATCGAGCAGACCCTGCCGGTGTGGGCGAAGGTGTGCGACCCGATCGCGACCCGCATGGTCGAGTCGATGGGCGGGGCGCTCGGCGGCGCGGGCGGCGACATCCCCGCCGACATGCAGGCGATGGCCGGCCCGCTGATCGGGATGGTCAAGCAGATGGCGGGCGCGATGGTCGGCGGCCAGGCCGGGCAGGCGCTCGGCGGGCTGGCCCGCGAGGTGACCGGGTCCGCCGACG
>JBOHBY010000945.1:0-5419 GCA_050698635.1 Spirillospora sp. | reverse complement strand
GCCTCGGCCAGCGCGCCCGACGTCGGCTCCTCGACCACCGGCCGGACGGGCGGCAGCGGCTGCCAGCCGTCCCCGACCTCCTCGGCCAGCACGTCGATCGGCACTTCGAGATACACCGGACGAGGCCGGCCCGACGTCATCGCGCCCCAGGCCCGCGCGAGCAGGTCGGGCAACTCGTCCACCGACTCGGCCCGCAGCGCCAGCTTGGTGATCGGCTCGGCGATCAGCCGCTGGTCCTTGCATTCGTGCAGGTGCCCGCGACCGCGTCCCAGCGTGTGCGACGCCGTGACGCTGGCCAGCACGAACATCGGCACCGAGTCGGCGTACGCCTGCCCGATGCCGGTCGCCGCGTTGGTCAGGCCCGGCCCGCTGATCACGCAGCACACGGCGGGACGTCCCGTCGCGCGGGCGTAGCCGTCCGCCATGAACGCCGCGCCCTGCTCGTGCCGTGGCAGCACGATCCGGAACCCCTGCCCGGCGAGCCCGCGGAAGTACTCCAGCGTGTGGACGCCCGGAATGCCGAACAGGGTGTCGGCGCCGTAGTGCCGGAGTGTGGCCATCACGGCCGCGCCGGTCCGCATGCGTTCGCTCCTCGTCTTCCTTGTCAATGCAGCTTGGTGGTGAAGTCGCGGATGCGGCCCTCGCTCGCGTCGATCTCGGACGCGGCGATGTCCTCGGCGATGACGCCGTCCGCCATCATCACGACGCGGTGCGCGGCCCGCCGGACGAAGCCCATCTCGTGCGAGGCGACGACCATCGTCATGCCGTCGGACGCGAGCTCCTCCATCACTTCCAGGACCTCGCTCGTCGTCTCCGGGTCCAGCGCGCTGGTGGGCTCGTCGAACAGCATCACCTCGGGCCGCATCGCCAGCGCGCGGGCGATGGCGCCGCGCTGCTGCTGCCCGCCCGACAACTTGCGCGGGTAGGCGTCGGCCTTGTCCGAGAGCCCGACGCGTTCGAGCAGTTCCTTGCCCCGCGCGCGGGCCTCCGCCTGCGAGAGGCCGAGCACCCGCACGGGTGCCTCGACGACGTTCTGCATCAGCGTCATGTGCCAGAACAGGTTGAAGTTCTGGAACACCATGCCGATACCCCGGCGCGCGGACGCGATCTGGTCCTCCCGCTCGGGGACGAGCCCGTCACCGTCGCCCTTCCGGTAGCCGATCAACCGCCCGTTCACCGTGATCCGCCCCTTCTGGATCGACTCCAGATGGTTGATGGACCGCAGGAACGTGCTCTTGCCCGACCCGGACGACCCGATCAGGCACACGACCTCACCCCTGTGCACGGTCAGGTCGAGCCCGCGCAGGACGTGCAGCTTGCCGTACCACTTGTGCACGCCGGTCGCCTCGATGACGACGTCGTCCGACATCACGCGCTCGTCCGACATCACGCGGCCTCCTTCTCCGGCCCGGCGCTCCCCAGCAGATCGCGCCGGACGCGGTCGAACAGCCCGCCCGAACTCGCGTCCGCCTCGTGCCGGTTCAGCCGCGCCTCGATGAGCGACTGGATGAACGTCCACACCGTCGTGAGGATCAGGTAGTTGATCGCGAGCCCGATGAACAGCTCGAACACCCGGAACGTCTCGGCCGCGTACGTCTGCGTCGTGAGCAGCAGCTCGGGGACGCCGAGCACGCTCGCCAGCGACGTCGCCTTCAGCATGATCGTGAACTGGTTGCCCATCGGCGGCACGACGACCCGCATGGCCTGCGGCAGGATGACCCGGCGGAGCGTCGGGATCCGTTTCATCCCGAGCGCCTTGGCGGCCTCGACCTGCCCGTGGTCGACGGCCTTGATCCCGCTCCGGAAGATCTCGCCCATGTAGGCGCCCTCCCGGATCGTGAAGCCGATGATGGCGGCCTGCATCGCGGCGGGCAGCGTCATCCCGGCGAGGGTCAGGTCGCTGAACTTGAAGATCCCCGCGGCCGCGACCCCGGTGTAGAGCAGGATCAGGATGACCAGCTCGGGAATGCTGCGCAGCAGCCACACGTAGATCCCGGCCAGGAACCGGACCGGCGCGATCTTCGACAGCCGCGCCAGCGCCACCAGCATGCCGAGCATCACGCCGAAGAACATCGACACGACGGCCATGAAGACGGTGCGTTGCAGACCTACGCCGTAGTGCGGGCTGAGCGCGAAGATGTGGTCGAGCAGGAACTGCCAGTCGAAGTTCATGGAGTCTCCGCGGGCAGGCACGACACGGGCTTGGACGTCTCCGCCGCGTCGAGCGTCTCCTTGTCCAGGCCGTACCGGTGGAAGATGTCGCGGTACTCACCGCTGCCCCGGACGGCGGTCATCGCCTGCTCCATCGCGGTGTAGAGATCGCGGTTGTTCTTCGCGATCATGAAGCCCATCTTGCCGCCGGCCTTCACGTCCGACAGGCACGGCTGCCCGGCGAGCTCCAGCCGTCCCGGCGCCTTGCGCAGGTAGTACGAACCGGCCGAGTACGTCGTCGCGGCGGCGTCCACGGTGCCCGCCGCGACCTGCTGGAACAGCTCGCTCGTCCCGGCCAGCGGGACGATGTTGATCGGCTCGCCGCCGCTGCTCGCGAGCTTCTTGTTCATGTCCTCCAGCAGGCCGTGGGCGACGCTGCCGTCCGGCGCCGCGACCTTCTTCCCCGCCAGCGACGAGAAGTCTTTGATCTTCTTCGGGTTGCCGGAGGCCACCACGAGCTGGGTCGCGGCGATCGAGTACGGCAGCTGCCACGCCGTCTTGTCCCGCTCCGGGACGATCTTGAGCTGGCTGACGATCATGTCGCAGTGCCCGCCGAGCAGGGACGCGACGATCCCGTCCACCCGGACCTGCACCCACTTCGGCTTGAGGCCGAGGGTGGCGGCGAGCGCCTGGCCGAGCTCGACCTCGCTGCCGACCTGCTTGCCGTCCTGGGTGAACGAGCGCGGCGGGTTGGTGAAGGTGGAGCAGAACGTGATCGTCCCCGGCTGGGCGAACTTCGGCGGCGCCTTGACCTTGCCCGCCGTCCGCTGCCCGGGAGCGGTCTCGGCGGGCTTGACCCCGGCGTTACCGGTGTCCGACGTGCCACCGCCCCCGCACGCGGCGGCGGTGAGTAGCGCGGACGTGACGATGACGGCCGCACCCAGTCGACGAGTACGCATCCCGGCCTCCATGGCTCGTGCTTGCAGGTAGTGCAGGTTGAAGCTGCGAAAGTGAGTGCGGTCTTCGGGCCCTTCGCGGGGGTCAGGAGAACGCGCGGTCAGGAGAAGGCGGCGGCGCCCGTGAGCGCCTTTCCGATGACCAGGCTGTGCACCTCGCTGGTGCCTTCGTAGGTGAGCACCGATTCCAGGTTGTTGGCGTGCCTCAGCACCGGATATTCGAGGGTGATGCCGTTGGCCCCGAGGATCGTCCGGCACTCGCGCGCGATCGCGATGGCCTCCCGGACGTTGTTGAGCTTGCCGACGCTGACCTGCGCCGAGGTGATCGCCCCGGCCTCCTTGAGCCGTCCGAGCCGGATCGCGAGCAGCATGCCCTTGCCCAGCTCAAGCGCCATGTCGGCGAGCTTCTGCTGGGTCAGCTGGAAGGCCGCGAGGGGGCGGTCGAAGACCGTCCGCTCCCGCGCGTAGGCGATCGTCGTCTCCAGGCAGTCGAGGGCCGCGCCGAGCGCGCCGAAGACGATCCCGAACCGCGCCTCGTTGAGGCAGCCGAGCGGTCCGGACAGACCGCGGGCACCGGGCAGCATCGCGTCGGCGGGCAGGCGCACGTCCTCCAGGACGAGCTCGCTCGTCACGCTGGCGCGCAACGACAACTTCTCGGCGACGTCACGCGCGCTGAACCCGGGTGTCGCGGCCGGGACGAGGAACCCGCGGACGCCTTCGTCCGTCCGGGCCCACACGACGGCGATGTCGGCGACCGCGCCGTTCGTGATCCACATCTTGGTGCCGTTCAGCACCCAGTCGCCGCCGTCGCGCCTGGCCGTGGTCCGCATCCCGCCCGGGTTGGACCCGAAGTCGGGCTCGGTGAGCCCGAAGCAGCCGATGCGTTCGCCGGCCGCCATCGCGGGCAGCCACGCGTCCTTCTGCTCGTCCGAGCCGTAGGCCCAGATCGCGTACATGGCCAGCGAGCCCTGCACGGACACGAGGCTGCGCAGCCCCGAGTCCACCGCCTCCAGCTCGAAACAGGCCAGACCGTACGCAACGGCTCCCGCGCCGGCGCACCCATAACCCGTCAGGTGCATGCCGAGCAGCCCGAGGTCACCCAGCTTCCCGGCCACCTCGGACGCGGGCAGCGCACCGGCCCGGTACCACTCCGCGATGTGCGGCCGAAGCTCCTTGGCGCCGAACGCGCGGACCGTGTCGCGGATCGTCCGCTCCTCCTCGGTCAGCAAATCGTCCACACCGAACAGCTCCAGCGGACGAACCGCTTGGCCGGTCATTCCAGATCCCTCCTCAACGAAAGCTCGAGGCACTACCTCAGCACAAAATCTATTTTGGATCCAGTATTGATTCTCCAATAAACGCTGGCTAAGGTCCTGGCGGTACGTCCATGTGCGGAGATCGCGAGGAGGGCCGACCGGATGCGGAGCAGCGGCTTGGGGGGCGCGCGGGCATGACCGGAGAAGCCCTGCGCGACCTGGTCATCGTCGACTTCAGCCGCGTCCTCGCCGGACCGTACGCGACGATGCTGCTCGCCGACTTCGGCGCCGAGGTGATCAAGATCGAGCGCCCCGGCGGCGGCGACGACACCCGCTCCTGGGGACCGCCCTTCGTGGACGGCGAGAGCACCTACTTCCTCGGCGTCAACCGCAACAAGCGGTCCATCGCCCTCGACCTGTCCGACCCCGCCGACGCCGCGACGGCCCGCGCCCTCGCCGCCCGCGCGGACGCCGTCGTGGAGAACTTCCGTCCCGGCACGATGGAACGGCACGGCCTCGGCTACGAGGAACTACGCGCCGCCAACCCCGGGCTCGTCTACTGCTCGATCACCGGGTTCGGCACGGACGGCGGCGCGAACCTGCCCGGCTACGACCTGATCGTGCAGGCGGTCGGCGGGCTGATGAGCGTCACCGGGGACCCGGGCGGCGAGGGGATGAAGGTGGGCGTCGCGCTCGTCGACGTGATCACCGGCCTGCACGGCGCGCTGGGCGTCCTGGCCGCGCTGCGGCACCGCGACGCCACCGGCGAGGGCCAGCGGGTGGAGGTGTCGCTGCTGTCGTCGCTGCTGTCCGGCCTGGTCAACCACGCCTCCGCGTACGTCGCGGGCGGGGTGGTGCCGACCGCGATGGGCAACGAGCATCCGAGCATCGCGCCCTACGAGCTGTTCGAGACCGCCGACCGTCCGCTGGTCATCGCGGCCGGCAACGACCGCCAGTTCCGCTCGCTCTGCACCGCGCTGGGCCGTCCCGACCTCGCCGCCGACGAGCGCTTCGCCACCAACAGCGCCCGCGTCACGCACCGGGGCCCGCTGAAAA
>JBOHBY010000944.1:0-2593 GCA_050698635.1 Spirillospora sp. | reverse complement strand
GACGTGAACAGCGAGCCGACGAGACCGTAGCCGCCGGCGTTCGCGGCGGCCACCAGGTCGTCTTCGTCGTCGAAGACCGACAGGGACGCGAGCGGGCCGAAGGTCTCCTCGGTGAAGAGGGCGGCGTCGCGGGCGACGGAGGTGATGACGGTCGGTGGGAAGAAGAAGCCGTCCTGGTCCTGGACCCGCTGGCCACCGGTCACGACGTCACCGCCGCGTTGACGGGCGTCCTCGATCAGGCGGTCGTAGCGGGCGATGCTGGACTCCATGTGGACCGGGCCCATGGTGACCTCGGGGTCCAGCGGGGACCCCAGGACCGTGTCGGTGGCCCGTTGCGCGAGGAGCTGAGTGAGCTCGTCCGCGCACGACGCCGCCACCAGCACCTTGCCGGCGGCGCTGCACACCTGGCCGGCGTTCCAGAATGCCGCGTTCGCGATCGCGGCGGCGGCGGTTTCGAGGTCGGCGTCGCCGAGGACGACGATGGGCGTGTTCCCGCCGAGTTCGAGAAGGAGTTTCTTGTCCCAGGCCGATTTGGCGATGGCCTGGCCGGTTCCGCTGCTGCCGGTGAATCCGACCGCGACGATTCCGGGGTGCGTCACCAGGTGGCTGGCGACCTCGACCTCGTTCGTGATGACCAATTGCAGCAATTCCTGCGGGAAGTCCGCCGCGAGGAGGATCTCCCGGAATTTCGCGGCCACGACGGCGGTGGTCGGGGCGGGCTTCCACACGGCGGCGTTGCCGGACGCGAGCGCCGCGCCGAGGTACTCGACCGGGATGTTCACCGGGAAGTTCCACGGGGTGATGACCGCCCACACGCCGAGGCCCTCGCGGCGCACGATCACGCGCTTGTTCGCGTCCTGCACCTGCGGCATCTCGCCGCTCAGGGCGAGGACGGACTCCGCGGCCATCTCCAGCCCGCGGACCGCGAACAGGATCTCGCCGATGGACTCCTCAAGCGGCTTGCCCTGCTCGGTGGAGAGCACCTCGGCGAGGTCCTCGTGCGAGGCGAGCAGCGCCTCGGCCGCCGAGCGGCACCAGGCGGCGCGGGTCGCGGGGCGTACGTCGCGGGTCTTGCGGAAGGCCTCCCCGGCGCTGGCGACCGCGGCGTCGACGTCCTGCGCCGACGCCGCGGCCAGATCGGTGAACGACCGGCCCGCGGTGGGGTTGATCGCCGGATACCGCGTGTCGCTCTCGCGCCACGATCCGTCGATCCAGGACGCGAAGAAGCCGGTTCCCGAAGGTGTGGTAATGGTCATGGCGATCCCTCCTGCGTGCCGTTATATATCGATTCCTTGGCCGAGTGAACAGGTGCTCATAACGCTTTCTGCTGGATGAGGCCCAGGTTCGCGAGGACCGCGTCCTGGTCCTGGCCCAGGGACGGTGCGGGAGCCGGGTCCGGCGGGGCGTAGCCGTGCATCGTGAGGGGGAAGCCCTTGCGGCGGGAGTCGCCGTCGCCCAGATAGACCCGACGGTCACGGAAGCGTGGTTCGCGGTCGCGTTCGGCCGCCGAGAGCACCGGCGCGTTGGCCACGCCTGCCTCGGTCAACGCCTGGACGCATTCCGTCCTGGAACGGGTGCGCGTCCACGCCCCGATCAGGTCGTCCACGCGTGCCTCGTGCTCCCACCACCATTCTTCGGATTTCTCCGTGAGGTCGTCGGGGGCGATGAGGCGCGCGAGGGCGTTTCGTTCGGCTTGGTGGTGGCAGGCGATGGCTACCCACTGGCCGTCACCGGCGCAGGGGTAGACGTCGTGGGGGGTGCCGGCGGGGCGGCGGTTCCCGGTTCGCGGGGGAAGCACGCCCGTCGCGGTGTGCTCGGCGATGCGGTCGGCGAGCGTCCAGCTGATGAGCTCGCGCTGCGAGACGTCCAGGTGGACGCCGCGGACGCCGCGCTCCAGGCAGTACGCGACGAGGGCGGCGCCGAAGAGGGACGCCGCCTGATCGGGGTAGTTGACCTCGCCGGACGACCACATCGGCCCGCCGTCCAGGTAGCCGGTCACCGAGGCCAGCCCGGACAGGAGGTCGAGCGTCGACCCGTACGACCTGCGGCCGGCCTCCGGGCCGTCCTGCCCCTGGCTGGACAGGGACAGGTAGACGAGCCGCGGGTTGACCGCGCGCAGGGTCTCGAAGTCGGCGCCGAGCCGCTTGGTCACGCCGACGGTGAAGTTCTCGATGACGACATCCGCCTCGGCGGCCAGCCGGTGCAGCGTGTCGCGTCCGGCCTCGGTCTTGAGGTCGAGCACCACGCCCAGCTTGCCCGCGTTGTTGGACTCGAACATGGGCGAGATGCCGTCCGCGGGGACCTGGCCCGCGACCGGCCACTGCCGGAACGGGTCCGGATGGCCCGCCGACTCGATCTTGATGACCGTGGCGCCGTAGTCGGCGAGGAGCCGTCCGGTGGCGGCGCCCGCGGTGATCGTCCCGAGGTCGAGGACGGTCACTCCCGCGAGCGGCGCCTCCGATCCGTTCCGGAGTGTCGACGGCGTCCGGCGGCCGGCCGGCTCCCACACCGGGGGGTACGCGCCGAGTGCCGGGGACGGGCCGGAGCGCCATGGCAGGCCCGCGGCGCGGGCCGGTGGGCCGACGGGAGCGGC
>JBOHBY010000943.1:0-2739 GCA_050698635.1 Spirillospora sp. | reverse complement strand
GTTGTCAGCCCGTGTCGCCGCCGAGCATCCAGTCACCCGGCGGGTGCGTCAAGAGGCGGACGGGCAGCCCTCAGGTCCTGACGGAATGGCGGAACAGCGGGCTGTCGAGGATGCGGTGGTCGTGGCTCGGGATCACTTCGCAGTTCAGGCCGGAGACGAACTCGAAGGTCTCGTAGCACTCGAACAGATTGGTGTGGATGGTCGGCGCGATGCTTTTGCGCCAGTCGCCCGCGTTCCAGTTCTCGTAGACGCCCATGGCGTCTCCGGCGAGCAGGAAGCGTCCCGTTTCCGATTCGATGAGGACGCCTTGGGAACCTGGCGTGTGACCCGGCAGCGGAACGACGGTGACACCCGGGCAGATCTGCTGTTCGCGGGATATCGCCTCGATTCGGTCCCAGGCCGACATCCAGGGGGCCTGGAGCCCGGGGAGTTTTTCGTATGCGCGTTCGTGCAGCGGCAGCGGGTTCATCGCGTATTCGAGCTCCCGCCGGTTCACCAAGATCTGGGCGTTCCGGAACAGGCTGTTGTTCGAGCAGTGGTCCCAATGCAGATGCGTGTTGACCACATAGTCGATGTCGTCGGGGTCGAAACCACATTCGCGCAATGCGGTCTCGGGCAGTTCCTCGGGGGTGCGCACGAACGCGTACGGGTGGTGGCGCCGGACGTATTCGGGGTCCAGCGTCCCGGTGTCGACGATGACGCGCGTGCCCGCGGCCTCGATCACGAACATGAACATGTGGATGTCGATCTTCTCGTCGCTCGCCGAGCCGTAGACGGCGGCGGCGAACGGGACGTCCTTCGACCGTCCGACACGGATCGCGGTGACTCTGACGTTCATCGATCCTCCTCCAGCACGTCGTCCACACCCAGGTCGTGGGCGACTCGGCGCAGGTCGGCGAGGGTGCGCTCCGGTAGGAGCAGGCCTTCGCGTGCGTTGCGGGTCTCGGCGATGGCCTCGATCTCGCCGGGGTAGTGCACTTCCTCCGCACCTTCCCGCGAGCCGGATTTGAGTTCCGCGACGAGGGACTTCATCCGTTCCTCGAATTCCTCGACGGGGCCGAACGAGGCTATCTTCAAGGCAAGGTACAGGTGCCCGGACCGGCCGGGAAGTTCGGCTTGGTAAGGACCGCTGACACCCGAGCCGAAACCGCTTCCGCTCAGCACCCCGGACAGGACGTCCATCATCACCGAGATGCCGTATCCCTTGTGCCCCGCCATCGGCAGGACGGTGCCGAGAAGGGCCTTTTCCGGGTTCCGGGTGGGCGAGCCTTCGGCGCTGACGGCCCATCCGTCCGGGATCTCCTCGCCCCTGTTCCGGGCGAGGTAGATCTTCCCTCGGGCGACGGCGGTGTTGGCTATGTCCAGGACCATCTGGGTGTCGCCGTCCACGGGGGCCGCTATCGACCATGGGTTGCTGCCGACGAGTTTCCCGCGTCCGTCCCATGGGGCCATGGCCGGGCTTGAATTCGTCGTGAGGATGCCGATGCAACCGCGTGGCGGCGCCATTCTGGTGAAGTAGGCGGCGGTGCCGAAATGGTTGGAGTTCCGCACCGAGACGGCGCCGATACCGTGGCGTTCCGCCCGGTCGATGGCCTCTTCGGCGGCGCGGGCGGTGATCACCTGGCCGATGCCGTCATGGCCGTCGAGGGTCGCCACGGCGCCGTGGTCGGTGACGAGTTCGGCCTTCGTCTCGCCGTTCATGACGCCCGACCGGATGCGGTCGACGTACCAGCCCACGCGGAGCACGCCGTGCGACTGGTGGCCCCACAGGTCGGCCTGCACGAGGCTGTCGCTCACCAGCCGGGCGTCGTCCGGCGGGACGCCGCACGCGGTGAAGATCCGCGTGGCGGCGTCCCGTAGTTCGTCAGCGGAGATGCGGACGGTCGACATGTCCGCCTTACCTCGCCCCGCCTGCGGGCTCCATCAGGATCAGCCGCTCCTCGGTCATGTCCCGGATGGCGTAGCGGGGGCCCTCGACGCCGTAGCCGCTGTCCTTCACGCCGCCGTAGGGCATCAGGTCGGCGCGCGTGCTGGACGTCGAGTTGATCACGACGCCGCCCATCCGGAGGGTCCTGGCGGCGGTCAGCGCGCTGTCGATGTCCCGGGTGAAGATGCCCGCCTGGAGGCCGTACGGGGTGTCGTTCACCTTGTCGATCACGGTGTCGAGGTCGTCGAACGGGACCACGGACACGACGGGCGAGAACGCCTCCTCGCAGAGCAGCCGGGCCTCGGGGGCGACGTCGACCAGGATCGTCGGGTGCATGACCGGGCCGGAGCGCGTCCCGCCGGTCACGATGCGGGCGCCCTGGTCGACGGCGGCGTTCACCCACTCCTCGGCGCGCTTGGCCGCCGCCTCGCTGATCATCGGGCCGATGTCGGTGGCCGGGTCCTCCGGGTCGCCGAGGACGAACTTCGACGCGGCGGCGGTGAGTTCGGTGAGGAACTCGTCCAGGATCTCGGTGTGTACATAGAGGCGTTGCACTGAGGTGCACACCTGGCCCGACTTGCGGAACGCGCCCCGCGCGCACTGCTGCGCGGCGGACGCGACCTCGGCGTCCCGGCACACGATCGTCGCGGACACGTTGCCGCACTCCATCGTCGCGCGGCGCATGCCGAGCCGCGCGGAGATCGCCTTTCCGGCGGCGGTGCTGCCGGTGAAGGTGACGAAGTCGACGCGCTCGTCGTCGACGAGCGCCTGCCCGACCGGGTCGCCGGGGCCGAGCACCAGCCCGATCAGGC
>JBOHBY010000942.1:0-2083 GCA_050698635.1 Spirillospora sp. | reverse complement strand
GTCCTTGCGGGTGCTGCGGCCGAGGCCGCGCGGGTCGTAGGTGATCACTGTCCGGTCGGCGAAGTGGGACGCCAGCGTGCCGAAGCCGCGCGCGTCCATCGGCTGGCCGATCATGAACAGCAGCGGGCGCCCGCCCGCGGGCGGCAGCGGCCCGTGGACGTCGTAGACGAGATCGACCCCGGGAAGCTCAAGTGTCTTGGTAGTCATACCTCTGTTGACTTCCCCTCTCTCGAAAACTCATCGTCAGGGAGCGGCATAGAGGCGGGCGGCCTGGTCTTGGAGGGCCGTCATCATCACCTGCGCCTGGGCGGAAGGGCGCGGACGGGTCATCGCGACGGTCGCGCGGCCGGTCCAGTGGCTGATCGAGGGCACCTTCGTCCGCGACTTCACCCACTCGTCCGCCGGGCCGCTGCCGCCCAACGGCGGACGCGTCGTCTTCGACCTGATCAACATCTTCCGCTTCGACGACCGGGGCCGCCTCGTCGAGGAGTTGGGTGCGCACCGACAACCGCTCCCTCCTACGCCAGATGGGCGCCGAAGGGAGCTGAACAAGCGCGGACGCGCGGTGAACGCGGGGCGAAGATCAGGTTCCCAGAATATTGGACGAATTGGACATTTCAGGACGGACGCCCTGATAACGTCCTCAGGTCACTGGAATCTCAGCAATCCGTGCTTCCTCGATGGGGCGTTGTGCCAGCCTAGATGCGAACTGCACCCATCCGAGTACGTATTGCTCAGTATCGTGATCTTTACCGTCTAGGCACTGAGGACGCCGATGCCTGACTTCTTTGAACCCGCTGCCGGCGCCGAGCAGCAAGGTGCCCGGCAAACCGGCAGGTCACCGGCCCGTGGCATGCGTCGGCAGGGCAGTATACGCACTTTTCACCTGTCCATTTCCGTGCTTCCCGCGACCATTGTGGGCCTGCTCGGGGCCGTCGCCGTCGCGGTCGTGTACAGCGGACACACCGTGACCCAGCAGACACGGATCGTGCTGGCCGCCGTGGCGGTGGGGGCGGCGATCACCATCGGGGCCGCGATCTGGGGGGCCGACACCGCCACCCGCCGGGTGCGGCGGCAGCACGTTCAGTCGACCGTCCGCGACCGCGAGAACATCCAGTGGCGGCTCGGCGAGCTCGGCTCCCTGGTCGCCCACGGCCGGCGCGACCTGCAGAAGCTGTCCGCCGGGATCAACGCCGGCGAGAAGGTCGCGCCGCGCAGCGAGGACTACCCGGCGCCCGACTCAGGCGACCCCGTCCTGCTGCTCGCCTACGAGCTGCGCAAGGCGCAGAGCGAGGCGTGGAACGCGGTGGTCGGCGCCGCCGGCCGCGAGCCCGCCGGCAGCGCCGGCCAGCGGGTCGGCGTCTTCGTCAACCTCGCCCGCCGGATGCAGTCGCTGTCGCACCGGGCCATCCAGGGGCTCGACGAGCTGGAGAACCAGGTCGAGGACCCCGACCTCCTCAAGGGCCTGTTCAAGGTCGACCACCTCACCACCCGGACGCGCCGCCAGGCCGAGAGCCTCGCCGTGATCGGCGGCGCCGCGTCGCGCCGCCGCTGGACGAAGCCGGTCAGCGTCTACGAGGTGCTCCGCTCGGCCATCGCCGAGGTGGAGCAGTACAACCGGGTCAAGGTCGTCCCGCCCATCGAGGGGAACCTGCACGGCAGCGCCGTCGCGGACGTCGTCCACCTGCTGGCCGAGCTCATCGAGAACGCCACCAAGTTCTCCCCGCCGCAGACGCAGGTGCTGATCCGGGTCGAGTCCGTCAACGCGGGCCTGGCCATCGAGGTCGAGGACCGCGGCATCGGCATCCCGCGCGGCGACCAGCGCCGGCTGAACGCCCTGCTCGTCGACCAGGAGCGGGCCGACACCGAGGAACTGCTGAAGGACGGCCGCATCGGCCTCCTCGTGGTCTCCGCGCTCGCGCGCCGCCACAAGGTCCGCGTCCAGCTCCAGGGCAACGTGTACGGCGGCACGCAGGCCGTCGTCGTCGTGCCCAAGGACCTCGAAGGCACCCAGGCCGACGCCGCCGAGGCACCGCGCCGCGCCGAACCGGTCCACGCCCAGGCCGCGCCGGCCGTCCCCGCC
>JBOHBY010000941.1:0-2073 GCA_050698635.1 Spirillospora sp. | reverse complement strand
TCCACGGCGTGTACGAGGGTGACGACGAGAACCTCGGTCAGCCCGTCCCCTTCACCACCCACAAGGAAACGGCGTGGCTCGCCGAGCAGCCCCGCCTGACCAACGGCAACGAGATCCCCACCGGGTTGACCGGCCTCGCCGCCGTGTACGTCCCGAACATGCGCCCCAACCGGGTGTGGCGCAACACCCCGCACGCCGCACCCCTCGGCCGCAGTGATTACGCCGGCGTCGAGGGCCTCATGGACGGCCTCGATCTCACCTACTCATCCCTGCTGCGTGACGTGGAGCTGGGCAAGGCCCGGCTGATCGTCCCGCAGGAGTACATGACGTCGCACGGCAAAGGTCAGGGCGCGTCCGTGGATCTGGACCGTGAGGTGTACGAGGCCGTCCGGACGATGGGCGCCGACGAGGGCAAGATCGACATCAAGGAAGTGCAGTTCGCGATCAGGGTCGACGAGCACGAGGCCGTCATCGCCGGGTTGAAAACCACGATCGTCTCCTCGGCCGGCTACTCCGCGGCGACGTTCGGCCTCGACACCGAGGGCTCGGCGATGACGGCAACCGAGGTCGCCGCCAAGAGCCGCCGCAGCCTCATCACCCGCGACCGCAAGACGAAGTACTTCACGCCCGGCCTGGGCGACCTCGGCGAGGCCCTGCTCGGCATCGACGTGCAGTTCTTCGCGACTCAAGGCGTGCAGCCGCAGCGGCCCACGATCGAATGGCCCGACGGCGTGAGTGAGGACCCGAAGGCGGTCGCCGAACGCGTCGAGCTGTGGGCGCGCAGCGAGGCCGCCTCGACGGAGACCCGCGTCCGCGAGCTGCATCCCGAATGGGACGACCCCGAAGTCGAGGCCGAGGTGCAGCGGATCCGGGACGAGTCCGCCATGGGCGTCGACCCCGCCGAGCAGTTCGGCGACGAGTTCCGCGCTGGCGAGCATGGCGCCGACGACAGCCCGCCGAACGGCCCGCCCGCCGAAGAGGAGTAGGCCCGTGCGGCTGGTCGTCCGGATCCTGGGCCGCGAGGTCCTCGCCGTCGAGCTGGATCGCGACGAGGGAGACGAACCGGTCGTCGACGGCCCGCCGTTCGGGTTCACCGGCTCCGCTGGCGGTGTCGCCGAGCTAGCGGACACGTCGCCCGCCGACGAGGTGGTGTGCCGTGGCCGTTGACGCGGACCTCGTCGACGCCATCGCCGCCACCGTCGCCGACCTCTACCGCGACGCGGAAACCGCCGCGACCCGCGCCGTTGCCCGCGCGCTCCGCGCCGGCCTCGACAACCCCGCCGCCGAACGCCGCGCTGGCACACTCCGCGCGCTCCGCCGCTCCGCACAGTCGATCGTGGCCGCGCTGGAGGCCGACACCGGCCCCACCATCCGGACCGCCCTGGCCGCCGCGTACCGGCACGGCTGGCGCAGTGCACTCGCCGACCTGCCGCGCCGGTTCTTCCCGCAGTCCCGCATCGCCGAAGCCGCGTCCGAGGCCCTCCGCGAGCGGTCCGGCGCCGGGTTCATCGAGGCCCTCGCAGGCTCCCTCATCCGCGATTTCGGCCGGGTGACCGAGAACATCCTCCGGGACGTAGTCGACGTGTTCCGGGACGTCCAGGCCGCCGCAGCCGCGCGCATCCTGACCGGCGCGCAGACCCGCCGCGAGGCTACACAGGCCGCGTGGCAGGCGTACGTCGACCGTGGTGTCACGGGCTTCACGGACAGGTCCGGCCGCCGCTGGCGCCTCTCCTCGTACGCGGAGATGGCAGCCCGCACCAACGCCCAGCGAGCCGCCACACAGGGCCAAGTCGACCGGCTCACGAGCCTCGACGTCGACCTCGTGTACGTGTCCGACACCGTCCAGGAGTGCGTACGGTGCCGCCCCTGGGAAGCCAAGATCTTGCGGACCACGCCCGGCCCGCTGAACGTCCAAGTCGAGCACGCGACCCGCGACGGGCTCATGGTCACGGTCGAGGCCGCCGGGACGCTGCCCGAAGCCCGCACCGCGGGCCTGTTCCATCCGAATTGCCGCCATTCGGTCTCCGCCTACCTGCCCGGCGTGACGCGCGTCCCGCCCGCGAAGCCCGACCC
>JBOHBY010000940.1:0-2831 GCA_050698635.1 Spirillospora sp. | reverse complement strand
GATGGCGCCCTCGCCGCGGCGCCTGGCGACGTCCAGCAGCTCGGCCTCGCTCTGCGCGTCCCGTCCCGGCGCGGCGACCATCGCCCTGCGCGCCGCCCTTCCAGCCTCCCGCTGGCGCGCCAGGGCCTCGGCGATCCGCGGCTGCAGCGCCGCCCACGACTCGATCACCGGATTGTGGTGCGCCGGGATCAGCAGCGCCAGATCGGACTCGTCACAGCGCGCGGCGACGAGGTCGTCCAAACCGACGGTCAGCGCCGGATCCTCAAGATCGATCAGCTCCTCGACGGCGTCGAACCACTGCGCGCCCTCCTCCGCGTACCGCCGGAGCGGCGCCGCCGCCTCCCGCCGGCTCAGCCGCACCAGGTCGGCGAGGACGCCCAACGCCAGATCCACCCGCCACTCGTCGGCGTCGGCATGGTCGGACGGATCGAAAAGATGCGCCGCCACCGGCCCGACGGGCATCTCCAGATCGACCATCAACCGGGCGTAGTACAGCCGCCGCGACTCGCACTGGCGGTCCCACCGCGGATCACGCCTGATGCAGTCGTAGACGTACTCGCCCGCACCGGGCCTGTCCGCCGCGCGCCGCGCGGCCCTCCCGAGCCCCCGCTGCAACTGACCGTGCAACGTGCCCGCCGATTCCAACCTGACCTCGTTACTCACCAGGCCAGAATGCGCACGTGACCAGATAACGGGCAAGTGTTTTAGCCTGTTAACCCAGGGGGTGGCCCCGGCTCAGGTTCAAATCCTCCGCTACAGGGCTCTTTGTGTGATCCAGGACGTGTGTAGGTCTGCGTAGACGCCGGGTTGGGTTACCAGGGCTGTGTGGGGGCCTCTTTGGACGATGCGGCCCGCGTCGAAGACGATGACCTCGTCGGCGGCCTCGGCGGTGGAGAGGCGGTGGGCTATGGAGATCGCGGTGCGGCCTCGGGTCACGCCGTCCAGGGCGCGTTGGATGCGGACCTCCGTGGCCGGGTCGACGGCGGACGTGGCCTCGTCCAGGACGAGGAGGTCCGGGTCGGCGATGTAGGCGCGGGCCAGGGCGACGAGCTGGCGTTCGCCCGCCGACAGGGACTCGCCGCGTTGGCCGACCGGGGTGTCCAGGCCGCCGGGGAGGCCGTCGAGCCAGTCGGCCAGGCCCAACTCGGTGAGGGCCAGGACGAGGTCGGCGTCGGACGCGTCCGGGCGGCCGTAGCGGATGTTGTCGGCCAGGGACGCGTCGAACAGGAAACCGTCCTGCGGCACCATGACGATCCGCTCGCGCAGCGAGGAGAACCGGACGTGGTCGAGCGGGACGCCGTCCACGAGGATCCGCCCGGACGCCGGGTCCATCAGGCGGGTGAGGAGCTTGGCGAACGTCGTCTTGCCCGAGCCGGTCTCGCCGACGACCGCGACGCGGCTGCGCGGCGCGATGTCGACGGTCACGTCGTGCAGGACCGGCGGGCCGCCGGGGTAGGCGAACTCGACGGACTCGAACCGCACCTCGATCGGCCCGCGCGGCAGCGTCTCGCCGGCGTCGCCGGGGTCGGCGACGTCCGGGACGGTGTCCAGCACGCCGAGCACACGACGCCACCCGGCGATCGCGTTCTGCGCCTGGTTGAACACCTCGGTCGCGGTCTGCATCGGGCTGACGAACAGCGTGACCAGGAACAGGAACGCGATGAGCTCACCGGCCGACAGGTGCCCGGCGACGCCGAGCAGGGTCCCGGCGATGATGACGGCGGCGGTCGCGAACGCGGCGACGAGCTCGCTCACCGGGAACGTCAGCGCGACCAGGGCCTGGGCGCGCTGCTGCGCGTCGCGGTGGGCGTCGACGGTCTCGTCCACGCGCCGTCCGGTCCGTTCCTCGGACGCGTACGCGCGGATCACCGGCGCGCCGACGACGGACTCGCTGACCGCGGCCAGCAGGTCGCCCATCTTCTCCCGGACGCCCATGTACGCGGCCGACAGGATCCGCTGGAAGCGGCGCAGCGCCCACGCGAGCGGCAGGAACGACACCCACACCAGCAGGGCCAGCTGCCACGAGTAGACGAGCATGAGCACGCTCGCGATGACCAGCTGCCCGATCGACACGATGAACATCAGGCCGCTGATCTGCATGAACTGGCTGATCTGGTCGACGTCGCCGGTCACCCGCGACACCAGCGAGCCGCGCTTCTCGCCGCTCTGGGTGAGCATCGACAGGTCGTGGACGTGCCGGAACGCCTTGGTCCGCAGCGCCGCCAGGCCGCCCTCGGACGTCTTGTAGAGCCGGACGTTCATCAGGTACGCGCACACGGCCGTCACCAGCACGGCCACGGCGCACAGCGCCACCGCCGTCCGGATGAAGCCGATGTCGGGGCCGTCCGTGCCGCCGAGGCCCTTGTCGATCGTCTGCTGGACGGCGATCGGCACCACCACGCGCCCGGCGGTCGACAGCAGCGCCAGGACCAGCGTCCCGGCCAGCCCGGCGGTGAACTCCGGGCTCAGCAGGATGCCGCGCTTGAGCGTGCTCAGGGCGCCTTCGGACGTCGCCGTGTCGCTGATCGTCGTCATGCCAGGGCCTCCTCGCCGCCTTCGACCGTCTCGCGTTCCGCCTCCGCCTGCTCGTAGGCGTTGACGAGGTTGCGGTAGCCCTCGGACCGCTCCAGAAGCTTCGCGTGGGAGCCGCGGGCGGTGACGCGGCCGTGCTCTAGATAGACGACCTCATCGGCCAGCGCGATCGTCGCCTTCCGATAGGCGACGACCACGACGGTCGCGCCGCCCGCCTCGGCGGACTGCGCGTCCCGGAGGCTCTGCAGGATGCGGGCCTCGACCTGCGGGTCGACGCTGGACGTCGCGTCGTCCAGGAC
>JBOHBY010000939.1:0-6990 GCA_050698635.1 Spirillospora sp. | reverse complement strand
TCGCCCCCGTCCCCGGCGCCGACGGCGGTGACACGCTGAGCGACCTGTTCAGGTCGGCCGTCCTGTCCGGCAACGTGATGAAGGGATTCCTGCTGCTCAGCGCGGTCGCGGACATCCGGCCGAGGTTCTCCTGCGCCGCCGAGCCGGCGCCGCCGAGCCTGGCACCGGTGAAGCTGGCGGACGGTCCCGCGCGCCCCCGCCTGATCTGCGTCTCCACGCCCATGGCCGTCGGCGGCGTCCACCAGCACGCGCGCGTCGTCTCCCACTTCCAGGGGGAACGGCACGTGTCCGCGCTGCCGCTGCCCGGGTTCGCGCCCGGGGACGCGCTGCCCGAGTCCACGCCCGTCATGGTCGAGACGGTCGCCGAGAGCGTCCTGCGGGCCGCGGAAGGGGAGCCGTTCGTCCTGCTCGGCTACTCCTCCGGCGGGCTCGTCTCGCACATGGTCGCCCGCCACCTGGAAGAGGCGGGCCACAAGCTCGACGGCCTCGTCCTGATCGACACCTTCCAGGTGGACGACGAGGCCATGGCCGCCGGGCAGGAGGCGCTGGCCCTGGCCCTGCTGGAGATGGAACCGGCGTTCGGCCGGTTCGACAGCGCCCGGCTGTCCGGCATGGGCTACTACGCCAACCTGCTGCTCGACTTCGCGCCCGCCGACCTCGACGCGCCGGTCCTGTTCGTCCAGGCCGCCGAGTCGTTCGTGCCCGTCCCCGACAACGACCCCGACGCCGGTGACATGCTCGCCGCGCCGTGGGACCCCGCGCACACGCTCAGGACCGCCCCCGGAAACCACTTCACGCTGATCCAGGACCACGCGGAGGCCACCGCCCGCATCATTCGGGAGTGGCTCACCGCGCCGGGATAGGGGGTCCCGGGTGACTTACAGGGGGCGTCTGGGATGGGCCCCGCTACTACCGTCGTTTTCAGTGCCCTGATCGCCGATCCAACCGCGACGGGAGTATGCCTGGCGCGGCGGCGCGATTCGAGCTGATCGAGGTGGTGGAGATGTCATTGGCGCCCAGTGCCAAAGGAACCGTGCCATTCGGCGAATATGAGACCTGGTATCGCGTCACGGGCGATCCGAAAGCGGGACCGGCGCTCGTCGCCGTCCACGGCGGGCCCGGAAGCTCCCACGACTACCTGCTGGGTCTCGCGCGGCTCGCCGACCGCGGCCGGCCCGTCGTCCACTACGACCAGATCGGCAACGGAGGCTCCACCCACCTGCCCCACCGAGGCGCGGACTTCTGGACGGTCCAGCTGTTCCTGGACGAGCTCGACAACCTGCTGACCGGCCTCGGCATCGCCGACGACTACGTCCTGTTCGGCCAGTCATGGGGCGGAATGCTCTCCGCCGCGCACGCCGCGACCCGTCCGAAAGGGCTGCGCGGCCTCGTCATCGCCAATTCTCCCGCCTCCTACCGGCTGTGGCGGCAGGAGATGAAGCAATTGCGCGACCGGCTACCCGGCGACGTCGACGCGACACTCCGCCGCCACGAGGCCGCCGGCACCACCGAAAGCGACGAATACCTAGAGGCGATGACCGTTTTCTATGACCGGCACCTTTGCCGCGTACGGCCGTGGCCACGCGAATTGACGGCCACGTTCATGGAGATCCAGAACGACCCGACCGTCTACAGCGTCATGAACGGGCCGAGCGAGTTCCACGTCATCGGCACCCTGCGCGACTGGTCCGTCGAGGACGGTCTCGCCGACATCGCCGCGCCGACCCTGCTCATCTCCGGCCGCCACGACGAGGCGACGCCCGCGACCGTCCGCCCGTTCGCCGACCTGATCCCGGACGTCCGCTGGGAGCTGTTCGAGGAGTCGAGCCACTCGCCCCACATCGAGGAGCCCGACCTGTTCATCCGCGTCATGACCGGATTCCTGGACGAGATCGGGGCCTGAGAACACCATGGACGCATCCGTCGAGGAGATCGTCGAGGCGCTGCGCGACTCGCTCGTGGAGAACGAGCGGCTCCGCCGCCGCGCCGACCGGCTCGCCAACGCCGCCGCCGAACCGATCGCCGTCGTCGGGATGGCGTGCCGCTACCCCGGCGGTGTCACCACCCCCGACGACCTGTGGCGGCTCGTCGAGGGCGGCGTCGACGCCGTCACCCGCTTCCCCGGCAACCGGGGCTGGGACGTCGCGGGCATCTACGACCCCGAGCCCGGCGTGCCCGGCAAGAGCTACGTCCGGGACGGCGGCTTCCTGCACGACGCTGCGGAGTTCGACCCGGCGTTCTTCGGCATCAGCCCCCGCGAGGCCCTGGCGATGGACCCGCAGCAGCGGCTCCTGCTGGAGGTGTCGTGGGAGGCGCTTGAGCGGGCGGGCATCGACCCGGCCGCCCTGCACGGCAGCCGGACGGGTGTGTTCGCCGGCGTCATGTACCACGACTACGGAACCAGCTCCAGCAACGGCAGCATCGTCCCCGGCCGCGTCGCCTACACGCTGGGTCTGGAGGGCCCGGCGGTGACGGTCGACACGGCGTGTTCGTCGTCGCTGGTGGCGCTGCACTGGGCCGTCCAGGCGCTGCGCTCGGGTGAGTGCTCGTTGGCGCTCGCCGGTGGCGTGACCGTCATGGCGACGCCGGAGACCTTCGTCGAGTTCAGCGAACAGCGCGGACTCTCCCCGGACGGCCGCTGCAAGTCGTTCGCGGCGGGGGCGGACGGCACCGGCTGGGGCGAAGGCGCCGGTGTGGTCCTTGTGGAGCGTCTGTCGGACGCTCAGCGGAACGGTCATCCGGTGCTGGCGGTCGTGCGGGGCTCGGCGGTCAACCAGGACGGCGCGTCCAATGGGCTGACGGCTCCTAACGGCCCGTCGCAGCAGCGGGTGATCCGCCAGGCGCTGGCAAGCGCGGGCCTGGAGACCGCTGACGTGGACGCTGTCGAGGCCCACGGCACCGGGACGAGCCTCGGCGACCCGATCGAGGCGCAAGCGCTGCTGGCGACGTATGGACAGGGGCGTCCTGAGGGGCGTCCGCTGTGGCTGGGGTCGATCAAGTCGAACATGGGCCACGCGCAGGCGGCCGCCGGTGTCGCCGGGATCATCAAGATGGTCGAGGCGATGCGGCACGGTGTGCTCCCGAAGACACTGCATGCGGACGAGCCGTCCCCCCACATCGACTGGACGACGGGCGACGTCGAACTCCTGACCGAGACGCGCGACTGGCCGGTGGACGACCGTCCGCGCCGGGCCGGGGTGTCGTCCTTCGGCATCAGCGGCACGAACGCGCACGTAATCCTGGAAGAGGCCCCCGCCGAGGAGAGCGCTGAAGATCGTGAGGCCGTTCCGGGTGGTGCGGTGCCGTGGTTGATCTCAGCGAAGACCCCCGAGGCGCTGCGCGCGCAGGCGGACCGGTTGCGCTCCTATGTGGCGGAGCGTCCGGACCTGTCACCGGTGGACGTGGGCTTCACGCTGGCGATGACCCGTACGGCGATGGAACACCGTGCGGTGATCGTCGCCGCTGACCCCGCCGCCGCCCTGCCAGCGATCGCGGCGGGCGAACCGGCTGCGGGCGTGGTGTCCGGTGTCGCTTCCGCTGGCGGGACGGCGTTCCTGTTCTCGGGTCAGGGCGCGCAGCGGCTGGGCATGGGCCGGGAGCTGTATGAGGCGTTCCCGGTGTTCGCCGAGGCTTTTGACGAAGTGTGCGCCGCCCTGGACGAACATCTGGATCGGCCGATTCGGGATGTGATCTGGTCTGAGACTGAGCTGCTCGACCAGACGGTGTTCACGCAGGCCGGGCTGTTCGCGGTTGAGGTCGCGCTGTTCCGGCTCCTGGAGTCGTGGGGCGTCCGTCCCGATTTCTTGGCTGGGCATTCGATTGGTGAGTTGGCGGCTGCGCATGTGGCTGGGGTGTGGTCGCTGGGGGATGCGGCGAAGTTGGTGGGGGCGCGTGGGCGGTTGATGCAGGCGTTGCCGGCTGGTGGTGCGATGGCGGCCGTGCAGGCGACGGAGGACGAGGTCGCCGGGCTGCTCGGGGACGGGCCGATGGCGATCGCGGCGGTGAATGGTCCGGCGTCGGTGGTGGTGTCGGGGGTTGACGACGAAGTCACTCGGATTGTCGATCACTTCACGGGGGTGGGGCGGAAGACGACGCGGTTGCGGGTGTCGCATGCGTTCCATTCGCCGTTGATGGATCCGATGCTGGACGAATTCCGGGCGGTCGCTGAAAGCCTGGAGTACGGCGTCCCCAGTATTCCGATCGTCTCCAACTTGGCTGGTGAGGTCGGTTCGGCTGAGTATTGGGTTCGGCATGTGCGGGACGCGGTGCGTTTCCATGACGGTGTTCAGGCGTTGCGTTCCGAGGGCGTGACCCGGTTCGTTGAAGTGGGCCCGGACGGGGTGCTGACCGGGATGGCGCAGCAAGGCGTCGAGGACAAGAACGCGGTGCTCGTCGCGGTGCAGCGCAGGGACCGTCCGGAGGCGGAAGTCCTGCTCCAGGCGGTCGCGAGGCTGCACGTGTCGGGCGTGGCGGTCGACTGGACGGCGGTCTTCGCGGGCCGTGGCGGTCGCCAGGTCGAGTTGCCGACCTATGCGTTCCAGCGCCAGACGTACTGGCTCGCTCCCCGGGCCGGGGAGGCCGACATCTCCTCGGCGGGTCTCGACGTGGCCGGACATCCGCTGCTGGCCGCCATCGTGACGTCCCCGGAGTCCGACGGCGTGGTGCTGACGGGCCGGTTGTCGGCGGACGTCCAGCCCTGGCTCGCCGACCATCGGGTGCTCGGCACCGTGCTGCTACCCGGGACGGCGTTCGTGGAGCTGGCGATCCGGGCCGGGGACGCGGTCGGCTGCGATGCGCTGCGGGAACTGACGCTGGAAGCCCCGCTGGTCCTGCCCGAGCAGGGCGGGGTCGCGGTGCAGGTGGTGGTGGGCGAGGCGGACGAGTCCGGTGACCGGGAGGTGAGCGTCCACTCGCGCATCGAGGACGCCTCGTCCGGAGACGGCTGGACCCGGCACGCCAAGGGCGCGCTCGGCACGGCCGATCCGGCGGCGGCGGCGTCCGATCTGACGGCCTGGCCACCGGCCGGTGCCACCGCGATGGACCTCACCGGCGCCTACGAGCGTCTGCTGGACGAAGGCTACGGATACGGGCCCGTCTTCCGCTCGCTGCGGGCGGCGTGGCAACGCGGCGACGAACTGTTCGCGGAGGTCGCGCTGCCGGAGGAGCACCGGGAGGAGGCCGAGCGGTTCGGCATTCACCCGGCTCTGCTGGACGCGGCGATGCACGCCGAGCTGCTCCACCACGACGAGCAGAGCGGACAGGAGACTCTGCTGCCGTTCGAGTGGAGCGGCGTGCGGCTGCGCGCCTCCGGCGCGTCGGCGCTGCGCGTCCACACCCGGCTCGGACGCGGTGACGGCACGGCGTCCATGACCCTCGCCGACGAGTCCGGACGCGAGGTCCTCTCGGTGGACTCGCTTGTGTCGCGGCCGGTCTCGTCCGAGCGGCTGCGGGGCGCCGACGGGCTCGGCGGTTCGCTTTTCCGCATCGGCTGGTCGCGGCGTCCTGTCCCGGAGGACGCGGACGGCGACGTGGTGGTGTGGACGTGCCCGCAGCCATCGTCGGACGACGTGCTGGCGGATGTGCGTTCGGTCGTCGGCGAGGCGTTGGGCGTGGTGCAGGACTGGCTGGCCGAGGAGCGGGACGCGTCGTCTCGGCTGGTGGTGGTGACGCGTGGCGCGGTGTCGGTGGTGGACGGCGAGGCCGTGGAGTTGTCGCAGGCTCCGGTGTGGGGTCTGGTGCGCGCGGCTCAGGCGGAGCACCCCGATCGTGTGGTCCTGGTGGACGTGGACGACGACCCGGGATCGGCCGGGCTGGTCGCGGCGGTCGCGGCGTCGGGCGAACCCGAGGCGGCGGTGCGCGGCCGGGAACTGTGGGTGCCGAGGCTGACCGGGGCTCAGGTGGACGCGGCGGGCCAGGGCAATGATCCGTGGGCCGGGGACGGAACGGTACTGGTCACCGGCGGTACGGGTGGTCTGGGTGCGCTGGTGGCGCGGCATCTGGTGTCGGCGCATGGCGTGCGGCAGCTGCTGCTGACGAGCCGCCGGGGCCTGGACGCGCCTGGCGCTGCCGAGTTGCAGGCGGAGCTGGCGGAGTTGGGCGCTGACGTCACGGTCGCGGCATGTGATGTGTCGGATCGGGACGCGGTGGCGGATCTGCTGGCGGCGATCCCGGGCGGGCACCCGCTCACCGGCGTTGTGCATGCGGCCGGTGTCATGGACGACGGTGTTTTCTCCTCGCTCACTGCCGAACGGATCGATGCCGTCCTGGCGCCGAAGTCGGACGCGGCGTGGCACCTGCACGAGCTGACTGCGGACCTGGATCTGTCGGCGTTCGTGTTGTTCTCGTCCGCTGGCGGATTGGTGTTGGCCGCCGGGCAGGGCAATTATGCGGCGGCGAACGTCTTCCTGGACGCGCTGGCCGTGAATCGGCGGGCGATGGGCTTGGCGGCGACGTCGACCGCCTTCGGCCTCTGGGCCGTCACCACCGGCCTGACCAGCGCCGAGATGGACCGGGTGGCGCGGCTCGGTATGCCCGCGCTCTCGGTCGAGACGGGTCTGGCGTTGTTCGACGCGGCATCGTCGGCTGACGAGGCCGTTCTGGTGCCTGTTCAGCTTGACCGGACGGCTTTGCGGGGGAGAGGCGACGCCGTTCCGGCGCTGTTGCGCGGCCTGTCCGGTGGGTCGATGCGTCGCGTCGTGGAAGCACGTCCTCAGAACGCCGAAGCGATGGCGATGCGACTTGCCGGACTGGCCGAGGCGGAACGCGTCGAGGCGCTGCTTCAACTCGTCCGGACACATGTCGCATCGGTACTCGGACACGGTTCGGCCGACGCCATCCAGCCCGATCGTCCATTCAAGGAATTGGGCTTCGATTCGCTGTCGGCGGTGGAGCTGCGTAATGCGTTGCGTGGTGAGACGGGTTTGCGGTTGCCCGCGACGCTGGTGTTCGACTATCCGACGTCGCGTGCGGTGGCGGGTTTCCTGGATGGGG
>JBOHBY010000938.1:0-2045 GCA_050698635.1 Spirillospora sp. | reverse complement strand
GGAGCGGGTCGCCGCCGACCCGGCCGCCGCGGCGCGGATCGCCGAGCGGTGCGGGCAGCTGCCGATGGCCGTCACGATGGCGGCGCGGCGGTTGCAGACCCGTCCCGCCTGGACGCTGGCCGAGTTCGACGCGCGCCTGGACGGCGAGGGCAGGCTCCCGGACGAGCTGGAGTTCCGCAACCGCTCCATCAGCGCGTCGTTCGACCTGTCCTACCGGGTGCTGGCCGACGGCCAGAAACGCATGTTCCGGCTGCTCGGCCTGCATCCCGGGGCCGACTTCACGCCGTCGTCGGCCGCCGTGCTGACCGACCTGCCCGAGGAGCGGGCCGAGTCGCTGCTCGAAGCGCTGCTGGACGAGAACCTGCTCCAGCAGGCGTCCCCGGGCCGCTACCGGATGCCGCGCCTGCTGCGCATCCACGCCACGCGGAAGGCGCACGGGCACGAGACGGCCGACGAGCGCGACGCGGCGGCCGGGCGGGTGTTCGCCTGGTACCTGCGCGCCGCGCACTCGGCCGACCTGATGCTGAACACGCACGGCCACCGCGTCCTGATCGAGTTCACCGACGATCCCGGCGACGGCGCGGGCCCGGTGCCCGTCTTCGGCACCCGCGCGCAGGCGCTGGCGTGGCTCGAAGCCGAGTCGGAGAACCTGTCCGCCCTGATCAGGGCCGCGGCCGGGCAGGGCAGGCACTCGGTCGCCTGGCGGCTGCCCGCCGTGCTGCTGACGTTCTTCCACCTCGGCGAGCGCCGCGACGACTGGCTCGCCGCCTACGAGACCGGGCTCGGCGCGGCCCGCCGGCTCGGCGAGTGGCGCGGTGTCGCGTTCATGCTCAACGGGCTCGGCATGGCGTGCAGCCGCGCGGACCGTTCCGACGAGGCGATCGGCCACCACCGGGAGGCGCTGATCGTGCAGCGCCGGCTCGGCGACCTGGTCGGCCAGGCGTGGAGCCTGAACCGGCTCGCCGTCGCCTACCTCACCGCGCGGCGGCCCGCCCGCGCCATCGAGTGCTTCGAGGAGTCGGTGCGCATCTTCCGGCGCGTCGGCGACCCGCACGGCGAGACCACCGGCACGGCACCGGAACTGGGCGCCGGTGACGCCGACGGCGGCCATATCCGCATGAGCGAGACCGTCATCTGGCCGGGCACCTTCATGACACCCGCGGCCGCCCGCGCCGCGTCCGGCGAAGTGTGATCAGGCGGGGTCTGATCAAGCGGGGTTCGCGCGCGTCCGCCTTCCGCCGGCCGCGCCATTCCCGGGAATGGCGGGATACCGATTACCGGGCGTGCGGAACTCTGGTGTGACCGGAAAAGGGAATCCGCCGCTTCGCCGTGCGGCGAAGGTCAGTCGTCGATCCAGCCGTGCTTGTGGGCGATCTCGACGATGCTGCCGCGGACCTTGACGATCTGGTCGCCGGTGAGGTCGGGCGCGCCGGCGAGCAGCACGTCGACGATCTCCCGGCTGAGCTCCTTGCGCGACAGGACATCGCACATCATGTCGTCCGGCCCGTCACCGGCCGGAGCGCGGTCGACCACGGCGGCCGAGCCGTTGGACGGTGAGCCCACCGCGCGGACGGCGAAGGCCTTGAGCCCGCGCTCGCCCTCGGTCACCTCGAACTCGACGGCCGTCCCGGGTGAGAACGCCGCCTTGTCGTCGAGCAGCTCGTTGGCATGGACGAACACGTCCTCGCCGCCGCCGTCGGGAACAATGAATCCGTAGCCACGGACTTCGTCGAACCGGAGAATCCTGCCTGAACGCACCGCCAGCCTCCACACCAACCAAAAGCCATACGCTTTTCCAGCACTTAGCAGCGGCCAGGTTAGCACACGAAGTCGGCCACCGGTCGCGCTTATGCGATCGGTAAATGATGGGAATGTCAGGATTTCCACTTCGGGTGTGGCGGGTGTGCGCGGTCGTGGCGCGGGGGTGTCCGGGTGCCGGACGGGGCGCGCGCGCCGCGCAGGGTATGTCGAACCGGGCCGCCCGCACTATGCATCGCGTGCCAGAAGCCGGTCGCCGGTGACCGCGGGGTTGACGGCGCGCCGCG
>JBOHBY010000937.1:0-4181 GCA_050698635.1 Spirillospora sp. | reverse complement strand
CGTTGACGCCGTCGAGGCGCACGGGACTGGGACGACGCTGGGTGACCCGATCGAGGCGCAGGCGGTGCTCGCGACCTACGGTCAGGACCGTCCGGAAGAGCGTCCGCTGTGGCTCGGGTCGATCAAGTCGAACATCGGGCACACGCAGGCCGCCGCCGGTGTCGCCGGGATCATCATGATGGTCGAGGCGATGCGGAACGGCGTGCTACCGAAGACCCTGCACGTGGACGAGCCGACCCCGCACGTCGATTGGACGGAAGGCCACGTCGAACTGCTGACCGAGGCGCGCGAGTGGCCGGTCAACGGGCATCCGCGCCGGGCCGGGATCTCGTCGTTCGGGATCAGCGGGACGAACGCGCACGTGATCATCGAGGAGGCCCCCGCCCCCGACCCCGCCGAAGAGGCCGTCCAAGGTGAGAACGACGGGACCGATGGCGTGGTGGTGCCGTGGGTCGTGTCCGCGCGGAGCCGGGAGGCGCTGCCCGCGCAGGCCGCGCGGCTGCTGTCGTTCGTCCGGGAACGTCCGGAGCTGGACGCCGGCGACGTCGCGTACTCCCTGGCCACCACGCGGAGCACGCTGGAGCACCGCGCCGTTGTCGTCGGCGCTGGCCGCGACGCGCTGATGTCCGGGCTGGACGTGCTGTCCACGGGCGGCAGCGCGCACGGCGTCGTCATGGGGACGGCCCGTCCCGCCGGGACTACCGCGTTCCTGTTCTCCGGGCAGGGCGCGCAGCGGCTCGGCATGGGCCGGGAGCTGCACGCGGCGTTCCCGGTGTTCGCGGACGCGTTCGACGCCGCCTGCGCGGAACTCGACCGGCACCTGGACCGTCCGCTGCGGGACGTGATGTGGTCCGAGCCCGACCTCCTCGACCAGACCCTCTACACGCAGGCCGCGCTGTTCACGATCGAGACCGCGCTGTTCAGGCTGCTGGAGTCGTGGGACGTGCGGCCCGGCCTCCTCACCGGCCACTCGATCGGCGAACTCGCGGCCGCGCACGCGGCCGGAGTGTGGTCCCTTGAGGACGCGGCGGCGCTCGTCGCGGCACGCGGACGGCTGATGCAGGCGCTTCCGGCCGGAGGCGCGATGGCGGCCGTCCAGGCGACCGAGGACGAGGTCACCCCGCTCCTGGCCGCCGGACGCGTCGACATCGCCGCCGTGAACGGACCGGAGTCGGTCGTCGTTTCCGGCACAGGGGACGACGTCGACAGGATCGCCCGCCACTTCGCGTCCGAGGGCCGCAAGACGACGCGGCTGCGGGTGTCGCACGCCTTCCACTCGCCGCTGATGGACCCGATCCTGGACGAGTTCGCGGAGATCGCCGCCGGGCTGTCGCATGCGGACCCGTCCATCCCGATCGTCTCCGACCTCACCGGACGCCCCGCCGAACCCGGCGAGCTGCGCGACCCCGGCTATTGGGTGCGGCACGTCAGGGAGGCGGTCCGCTTCGCCGACGCCGTCCGGGCGCTCCGCGACGAGGGCGCCACCCGGTTCGTCGAGATCGGACCGGACGGCGTCCTGACCGCCCTGACCCAGACCGTCCTCACCGATGACGAGGACATCACCGCGATCCCGATGCTCCGCAAAGACCAGGACGAACCGGCGGCGCTGCTCACCGCGCTCGGACGCCTGCACGCCGACGGCGTCCCCGTCGGCTGGCCGGCGGTTCTGGCGGGACGCGGCGCGCGGCGCGTCGATCTGCCGACCTACGCCTTCCAGCGCCGCCGGTACTGGCAGGCCGGGCCCGGCACGGGCGGCGACGCCGCGTCGATGGGACTCGGGACGGCCGCGCATCCGCTGCTCGGTGCCGTCGTGGAGTCACCGGGATCCGGCGAGGTCGTCCTGACCGGCCGGTTGTCGGCGGGGTCCCGGCCGTGGCTGGCCGACCACCGCGTCCACGGCGCCGTCCTGCTGCCCGGCACGGCGTTCGTCGAACTCGCCGTCCGGGCCGGGGACCAGGTCGGCTGCGGAACACTGGAGCAGCTGACGCTCGAAACGCCGCTCGTGCTGCCCGAGCGGGGCGACATCGTCCTGCACGTCACGGTCGGCCCGGCCGACGGCACGGGACGCCGGACGTTCGGCGTCCACTCGCGCGGCGCGGACGAACCGGCCGACCGTCCCTGGACCCGCCACGCCGAAGGCGTCCTGGCCTCGGGCGCGGATGAGCCGTCGTCCGAATCCGATCTGGCGCAGTGGCCGCCCGCGGGCGCGTCCCCCATGGACGTCGATGGCGCCTACAACGGCCTCGCCGACCAAGGTCTGGACTACGGGCCGGTGTTCCGCGGCCTGCGCGCCGCCTGGCGGCGCGGCGACGAACTCTTCGCCGAGGTCGCCCTCCCCGACGCGGCGGAGGGCACGGCGGACGAGTTCGGCATCCACCCGGCGCTGCTGGACGCGGCCCTGCACGTGACCCTGCTGGACGACGGCGGCGAGCCGCTGCTCCCGTTCGAATGGACCGGCGTGACGCTGCACGCGGCAGGCGCGTCCGCCGTCCGCGTCCGGGTGTCGCCGCTGGCCGGGGACGCTGTGAACGTCCTGGTCGCGGACGAGACCGGGCAGCCGGTCCTCACCGTGGAGTCCCTGATCCCGAGGCCCGTCTCGGCCGACCAGCTCGACACCACCGGCGGCCCCGGCGAGTCGATGCTCCGCATCGCCTGGTCGCGCCGCCCCCTTCCGGAGAACACGGACGGCGACGTGGTCGTGTGGACGTGCCCGCAGCCGTCGCCGGACGACGTACCAGCAGGCATGCGCTCGATCCTGGGCGAAGCGCTGAGCGCGGTACGGGACTTCCTGGCCGACGAGGAGTCCGCAAGCTCCCGGCTGGTGGTGGTGACCCATGGCGCGGTGCCGGTGGTGGACGGCGAGGCCGTGGAGTTGTCGCAGGCTCCGGTGTGGGGTCTGGTGCGCGCGGCCCAAGCCGAGCACCCCGACCGTGTGGTCCTGGTGGACGTGGACGACGACCCGGGATCGGCCGAGCTCGTCGCGGCGGTCGCGGCGGTCGCGGCGTCGGGCGAACCCGAGGCGGCCGTCCGCGGCGGGGAACTCTGGGTACCGAGGCTGGCCGAGGCGTCAGGACCAGGCCGTGACCAGGCCTGGACGCCGAGCCCGGACGGAACGGTACTGATCACCGGCGGCACGGGCGGTCTGGGTGCGCTGGTGGCGCGGCATCTGGTGACGACGCATGGCGTGCGGCACCTCCTGCTGACGAGCCGCCGGGGCATCGACGCGCCCGGCGCCGCCGAGCTGCGCGCGGAGCTGACAGACCTGGGTGCCGACGTCACGATCGCGGCATGCGATGTGTCGGATCGGGGCGCCGTGGCGGACCTGCTTGCCGCGATTCCCCGCGACCACCCACTCACCGGGGTGATCCACGCTGCGGGCGTCGCCGACAACGGCCTGGTGGACGCACTCACTCCAGAGCGGATCGACGCCGTCCTGGCTCCGAAGGCGGACGCGGCCTGGTATCTGCACGAGCTGACCGAAGACCTGGACCTGTCGGCGTTCGTGTTGTTCTCGTCCGCTGGCGGTCTGGTGCTGGCAGCCGGGCAGGGGAACTACGCGGCGGCGAACGTCTTCCTGGACGCGCTGGCCGTGAATCGGCGGGCGGAGGGCATGGCGGCGACGTCGGTCGCCTTCGGCCTCTGGGACGCGGGCACCGGCATGGCGAACGACATGACCGCCGCCGACGTGGACCGTCTCGCCCGGCTCGGCATGCCCGCGCTCTCGGCCGATGCGGGCCTCGCGCTGTTCGACGCCGCCCTGGGCTTGGACGAACCCGTCCTCGTCCCGCTGCCCCTCGACAGGAAGGCGCTCCAGGCTCGCGGCGACGACGTCCCCGCACTGCTGCGCGGCATGACGGGAACCTCGCGCAGGACCGTCCGGGCACAGGCCGGAACCGGGACATCGGACGGCGGGGCCCTCCGCCGCCGCCTCGCCGGACTCGACGAGACGGACCGCATCGCCCACCTGCTGGAACTGGTGTGCAGCCACGTCGCCACCGTGCTCGGACACACATCCGTGAACGAGATCGAACCCCACCGCGTGTTCCAAGAACTCGGCTTCGATTCGCTGTCGGCGGTGGAGCTGCGTAATGCGTTGCGTGGTGAGACGGGTTTGCGGTTGCCCGCGACGCTGGTGTTCGACTATCCGACGTCGCGTGCGGTGGCGGGTTTCCTGGATGGGG
>JBOHBY010000936.1:0-2055 GCA_050698635.1 Spirillospora sp. | reverse complement strand
GCCCGGCAGCGAGGCCGAGCAGCGCACCGCCCAGGCGGGCGTCATCCAGACCGAGGTCTTCCCGCTGATGATGTTCGCCGTCGGCGGGATGCTGATGTTCCCCGCGTCGAACGACCTGCTCACGATGTTCGTGGCGCTGGAGGTCCTGTCGCTGCCGCTGTACCTGCTGTGCGGGCTCGCCCGCCGCAGGCGGCTGCTGTCGCAGGAGGCGGCCGTCAAGTACTTCCTGCTCGGCGCGTTCTCGTCCGCGTTCTTCCTGTACGGCGCCGCGCTGCTCTACGGCTACGCCGGGTCGGTGCGGCTGTCGGACATCTCCGCGCAGATCGGCAAGGACGCCGGCAACGAGACGCTGCTGCTCGCCGGGGTCGCGCTGCTGTCGGTCGGGCTGCTGTTCAAGCTCGGCGGCGTCCCGTTCCACATGTGGAAGCCGGACGTGTACCAGGGCGCCCCCACGCCGATCACGGCGCTGATGGCGTCCTGCACGGTCGTGTCGGCGTTCGGCGCGATCCTGCGGGTCTACTACGTCGTGTTCGAGACCCTCGAATGGGACTGGCGCCCGTTCATGTGGGGTGTGGCCATTCTCACGATGGCCATCGGCTCGATCATCGCCGTCACCCAGACCGACATCAAGCGGATGCTCGCGTACTCGTCGATCGCGCACGCGGGCTTCCTGCTCATGGGCGTGATCGCCTCGTCGCCCGACGGCCTGTCCAGCACCCTGTTCTACCTGCTCGCCTACGGGTTCACCTCCGTCGGCGCGTTCGCCGTCGTCACGATGGTGCGGGACGCGGGCGGCGAGGCGGGCCACCTGTCGCGGTGGGCGGGGCTCGGCAAGCGGTCCCCGGTCGTCGCGGGCGTGTTCGCCCTCTTCCTGCTGGCCTTCGCGGGCATCCCGCTGACCAGCGGTTTCACCGGGAAGTTCGCGGTGTTCAAGGCGGCCGTGGAGGAGGGCGCGACACCGCTGGTGATCGTCGCGGTCGTCTCGTCGGCGGTCGCGGCGTTCTTCTACGTCCGGGTGATCGTCGTGATGTTCTTCAGCGAACCGGACGCCGACGGGCCGGTCGTGGTGGCCGGGCCGGCGACCGCGGTCGCGGTGGCGCTCGGCGCGACGGCTACTGTGGTACTCGGCGTGCTCCCACAACCCGTTCTGGACCTTGCGGGACAGGCCACGACCCACATGTTCGTCCGGTAGGGAGTCCTGGGTGAGCAACCCGTCCACTCAGAAGCGCGGCGGGCCGGTCTCGGACGAGTCCGGCCCGTTCGGGCTGTCCATCGACACGGAGCTGGCCACCGACGCCAAGGAGCGCCTCGCCGACGTCGAGGCCCTCCTCCTCGACTGCGTGCGCGGAGAGGACCCGCTGCTCAGCGACGCGTCCAAGCACCTGCTCGAAGCGGGCGGCAAGCGGTTCAGGCCGATGCTGGTGCTGCTGGCCTCCCACTTCGGCGACCCGTCCGCGCCGGCCGTCATCCCCGCCGCGGTCGTCGTCGAGCTGACGCACCTCGGCACCCTCTACCACGACGACGTGATGGACGAGGCGACCGTCCGCCGCGGCCAGGAGTCAGCCAACTCCCGCTGGACGAACACCGTCGCGATCCTCACCGGCGACTACCTGTTCGCGCGGGCGTCCGACCTGCTCGCCGACCTCGGGCCCGACGCCGTCCGGATCCAGGCCCGCGCGTTCGGGCGGCTCGTCCGCGGCCAGATCCAGGAGACGGTCGGGCCGCGTCCGGGCGCCGACCAGCTGGAGCACTACCTCCAGGTCGTCGCCGACAAGACCGCCTCGCTGATCGCCGTGTCCGGCCATTTCGGCGCGCTTCTCTCGGGCGCCCCGCCGCACGTCGTGCGGACGGTCACGTCCGCCTGCGAGAAGATCGGCGTCGCGTTCCAGCTGTCGGACGACATCCTCGACATCGCGTCCGAGACGGAGGAGTCGGGCAAGACCCCCGGCACCGACCTCCGCGAAGGCATCCGGACGCTGCCGATGCACCACGTCCTCGCCGGGATCGGCTCCGCTCCTGACGACGCCCGGCTGCGCGAGCTCCTCGTCCGGGACC
>JBOHBY010000935.1:0-3462 GCA_050698635.1 Spirillospora sp. | reverse complement strand
CCGAGCACCCCGTACCCGTACACCGCCGCGTGCTCGGCGGCCAGCGCCTTCTGGAGGGCGTCCGCCCCCGACCTCGACCGGACCGGCGGAGCCTCCCCCTTCACCCGCGTCGCATGTCCCGCCTCGCACGCCCCGATGCTCGCCAGCAGCTGCGCCATCGCCGGATCGGCCTTGGCGACCGCGTCCCTGAGCGCCTTCGCCGCGCGATCTTCCGCGTCCCGCAACACCCCGAGAACCCGCCCGCCGCGCGGGACCGGCGCGGCGCTCGGCGCCGGAATGGCGCCGCCCTCATAGGCCCGATCGCCCGACCCCGGCACGTAATGGCGCCTCAGTACAGCCAGATGCTCCCGATGATGAGCGAGGACGGGATCCAGCCGCCCGGCCAGGGCCGCGTTCACCGACCGCGCCGCCTCGTACGTGGCGACCAGGTTCTGCTCGGACGTGATCGCGCCGACCAGCACTGGAAGATCATCCTGCGGGGCCGAGGCCTCCGCCGTGCAGCCCACCAGCCACGGCAGCGCCAGCGCGCCCCCGCCCAGCACCGCCCCCCGGCCCAGCAGCGCGCGGCGGGACACCGATCGGGACACGGATCCGGATGGGCGCGGCACGGCCTCTGGCAAGGGAGTCTCCTCACCCGGTGATGTGGTGGCGGGGGCCGTTCGCGGCCCGGCACCGGGACGCGTCCATCAGGCCTGCTCAAGCATTCCATATCCGCCGCGCCGGTGAGCCGTTCGAAAAACCGCTGCGGTCCCCGGCTGTCGATAGTCTTGAGGTTGTCAACGAACGACCGGTGACCAACGACCGGTGATATCCGCGATCGCAGGCGGCACAACAGGAGGAGGGTCCCATGAGCGTCGAGTCCCGCGGCGGCCGCGCTCAAGGGGGGCGCGACCAGGGCAGGCGCGACGGCGCCCCCGCTCGTCAGGAACGCCAGGCGCGCCAGGAGCGTCCGGCGCGCTCCGCCACCGTCGCCGAGCTGACCGCGCTGCTCACGCCCGCCGTCGGCGCGGCGGGCTTCGACCTGGAGGAGGTCGACGTGCGGCCCGCGGGCCGGCGCCGCCTCGTGCGCATCGTCGTGGACGGCGACGACGGCGTCGGCCTCGACGACATCGCCGCGATCAGCGAGACGGCCTCCGAGCTGCTCGACACCACCGACGTCATGGGGACCTCGCCGTACGTGCTGGAGGTGACCTCCCCGGGCGTCGACCGCCCCCTCACCGAGCCGCGGCACTGGCGCCGTGCCGTCGGCCGGCTGGTCGTCGCCCCGCTGGCGGACGGCGGCCAGGTCGAGGGCCGGGTGGTCGCGGCCGACGACGACGCCGTGGAGATCGACGTCGTCCAGAAGCGCCGCAACAAGGGGGCCGGGGCCAAGGGCGGCGGTTCCGCCGGGCCGAAATCCACTGCGCCAAAAACCACTGCGCCAAAAACCACCGGGCCGAAGACCGCCGGGCCGAAAGCCGCCGGGACGGAGACCGTGCGGCGCCGGTTCGGCCTCGGCGAGCTGGGGCGCGGCCGGGTGCAGGTGGAGTTCAGGCACCCTGCGGGCACGGCCGAGGGAACGCGTTCTCCGGCTGAGCCGGACTAGAGGGGGGAACCTCGTGGACATCGACATGACCGCCCTGCGCGGTCTGGAGAGCGAGAAGGACATCTCGCTCGACGTGGCCGTCAAGGCCATCGAAGACGCACTGCTGATCGCCTACCACCGGACGGAGGGCGCCGCGCCCAAGGCGCGTGTCGAACTGGACCGGCAGAGCGGGCACGTCACCGTGTGGGCGACCGAGACCGACGAGGAGGGCGAGTCCGTCGGCGAGTACGACGACACCCCGACCGGGTTCGGCCGCATCGCCGCGACCACCGCCAAGCAGGTCATCCTGCAGCGCCTGCGCGACGCCGAGGACGAGCTGACCTTCGGCGAGTACGCGGGACGCGAGGGCGACATCGTCAGCGGCATCATCCAGCAGGGCAAGGACCCGCGGAACGTGCTGGTCGACCTCGGCAAGATCGAGGCCGTCCTGCCGCCGCAGGAGCAGGTGCCCGGCGAGCGCTACGAGCACGGCGAGCGGCTGCGCGCCTACGTCGTCCAGGTCCGCAAGGGGCACCGCGGCCCGTCGATCCAGCTGTCGCGGACGCATCCGAACCTCGTGCGCAAGCTGTTCGCGCTGGAGGTCCCGGAGATCGCCGACGGCACCGTGGAGATCGCCGCGATCGCCCGCGAGGCCGGCCACCGCACCAAGATCGCGGTGCGCTCCAAGAAGGTGGGCGTGAACGCCAAGGGCGCCTGCATCGGCCCGCTCGGCAGCCGGGTCCGCAACGTGATGGCCGAGCTGCACGGCGAGAAGATCGACATCGTGGACTGGTCGGAGGATCCGGCGCAGTTCGTCGGGAACGCGCTGTCCCCGGCCCGGGTTTCGCATGTCGAGGTCGTCGACGCCGACGCCCGGGTCGCGCGGGTGATCGTGCCCGACTACCAGCTGTCGCTCGCGATCGGCAAGGAGGGCCAGAACGCCCGGCTCGCCGCCCGGCTCACCGGCTGGCGGATCGACATCAGGTCCGACACCGAGCCCGAGCAGCCGCCCGCCTCCGCACGGTCCGCCTCCTCCGGGCCTTCCGCCACTCCGGGAGAGCCCGCCGAGCCGGGGCGGCCCGCCGAGTCAGGGCAGGGTGCCCCGCCGTCCGGGACGGACGTTCCAGAGGAGACCGCCGCGCCCGGGGAAACGGGAGCGAAGACCGCCGAGCCAGGCGAAACTGGATCTTCTACGCCAGGAGCGCATGCGACAGGCCCCGCCGACGCGTCGGCGCGGTAGACTCATGACACATGGCCGGGCGGCCCCTGTTCGCACGTGTGCGGGCTGTCGTGTTCGCTCGGTCAAGTCCGACTTGCTGCGCCTGGTGGTGGTCGAGGGCGTCATCGTCCCCGACCCGCGTGGGCGGCTGCCGGGTCGAGGTGCGTATCTGCATCCCGACCAGGCATGTCTCGAGCTCGCAGAGCGGCGGCGGGCGTTCCCGAGGGCGTTCCGCCTTCCGGGGCCGCTCGACGCCGGTGCGCTGCGGGCCCGGCTTGCGGCCCGCGCCGCGCAGCAGCAGGATGGCCGAATGGTAAGCGACGTCTAGTCGGAAGCAGGTCGAGATTGCTATGAGCGCTCGATGAGCACGCCGCGATGAGTACGGCAAGTTAGCGACGGTCCGGAGGCCGCACCCCCGGACCGAGTAGGGAGTGCAGTGGCGAAGGTCCGGGTGTACGAACTCGCCAAGGAGTTCGGTGTAGAGAGCAAGGTCGTCATGGCCAAGCTCCAGGAAATGGGCGAGTTCGTAAGGTCGGCGTCCTCCACGATCGAGGCGCCGGTCGTACGCAGGCTGACAGAAGCCTTCTCAAATTCGTCGTCGTCCCCCAAGGGGGACAAGCGGGCCGCCCCGAAGCGTCCTTCGGGTCCGCGCCCGGCCGCGCCGCGTCCGGGACCGTCC
>JBOHBY010000934.1:0-6608 GCA_050698635.1 Spirillospora sp. | reverse complement strand
CGGCGGGTCCGGTGGGTCCGGTGGCGGATCGGGGGCGAACGTCCCGAGGCAGCGGGGCGGTGCGGGCGGTGCGGGTAGTGCGCCGTCCAGGTCCCAGCCGGGGGAGCGGCAGCAGCCCCCGCCGCTGTGGGGCCGTGGCGGGTCGGGCGAGGGTCCGTCGCTCCCGTTCTGGCTGCGTCCCGTCGAGCGTCCGTCCGGTGAGGCGGAACGGGACGACTGATGAACCTGAACGACCGGCAGCGCAGGTTCCTGTTCGCGGGCCTCGTGGTGCTGCTCGCCGCCGCCGGCCTGTACCTGACGCTCGCCGCCCCCGACGACGGGCCGGACCGTCCGGAGGCGCGTTCGAGCAGCACGCCCACCGCCGACCCGTCCGGTCCCGCGTCCCCACCCCCCGGAATCCAGAACCCCGTGAACCCGAACGACTTCGACCTCTACCGGCTGCTGCCGTTCACCCGGCAGGAGTTCTCCACCGCGGCCGACCTGGCGCAGCGGTTCGTCGCCGCGTACGGGACGTACCGCTTCGACGAGCCGCCCGAGACCTACGCGGCGCGGATGGCCGGGTTCGTCACCGCCGACCTGAAGGCGGAGCTGGCGCGGGCCGCGGGCACGCCGGGGCTGCTGGAGGAGCGGCAGCGGGACAAGGTCGTCGCGCAGGGCTCGGCGAGCCTCGACCAGGTCCGTGACATCGAGGACAACTCGATCATCTTCGTGGTGACCGGCACGCAGCGGGTCACCGGCGGCGGCTCCGCGAGCAGCGACCGCAAGCGGTACGCGGTGACCGTGGCGCGGGACGGCGGCTCGCTGAAGGTCTACTCGTTCCAGCCCGCGGACACCGGCCAAGCGGGTGACACGGGGCAGGCGGGTGACCGGGGATGAACCGCCGCGTCCTGATCGCCGGGGCGATCGGCGCCGCCGTGGTGATGTTCTCCGGCATGATCGTCATTCCGGTGCTGCTCGGCGCGAGCCGGTTCATGTTCGGCGGCGGTGTCGCGGGCGGCAACTGCGTGAACACGGCGGGCGCCGAGGCCCAGCCCGCCGCCGCGAACGACGCGAAGGCCATTCCCGCGAACTACCTGCAGCTCTACAAGAAGGCCGGGCAGCGGTTCGGCATCCCGTGGAACGTCCTCGCCGGTGTCGGCAAGGTCGAGACCAGCCACGGCACGTCCAATCTCCCCGGCGTCAAGAGCGGCGAGAACTACGCGGGCGCGGGCGGCCCGATGCAGTTCCTGAAGCCGACGTGGGACGAGTTCGCGGTCGACGGCAACAAGGACAACAAAAAGGACCGGTACGACCCGGAGGACGCGATCCCGTCCGCCGCCGCCTACCTCAAGCACAACGGCGCCCCGCGCCGCATGCGGACCGCGATCTTCCAGTACAACCATTCGTGGGACTACGTGAACCTCGTCCTGGACTGGGCGAAAAAGTATGTGGGCGGCGACTTCAAGGTCGTCCAGGCGAACGGGATCGTCTGCGAGGACAACGACCTTCCCGCGAACGCCTCGGCCCTCGTCAAGCGGATCATCTCGTTCGCGATGGCGCAGCGCGGCAAGCCGTACGTGTTCGGCGCCAACGGCCCTGACGCGTGGGACTGCTCCAGCATCATCCAGGCCGCCTACCGGACGGTCGGCCTGAACATCCCGCGGACGACCTTCCAGCAGTGGCCGTACGGCGTGAAGATCGCGAAGGGCAAGGAACAGCCCGGTGACCTGGTGTTCTTCAACTCCGGTCCGGGGACGTCGTCGAACAACCCCGGCCACGTCGGGATGGTCATCGGCAAGGGCAAGATGATCGTGGCGAGCTGCTCAGCCTGCGTCCCCGCGATCGGCGTGAAGCCGTACAAGCGGTCCGACTGGATCGGCACGACCCGCCCGCTCGCGCGTCCCGACCTGAAGAAGAAGGTCAGCGAGCTCGCGGCAGGGTAGCCGTCCGGCGCCGATAAATACGGAGGGGAACCGGCCGCCGCGTGGCATGCTGATCGCGTGGAGCCCGAGATGACCATCCGAGTCGCCGACGAACTGCTGATGTTCCTGCCCGCGGCGCGGCGGGAGCCGGTGAGCCGCGTCCCCTGGGACGGGACGTCGACGCTGGGGCATCTCGTGGAGTCGCTCGGCGTCCCGCTGCCGGAGGCCGGTCCGATGACCGTTGGCGGCAGGCCCGCCGACCCCGCGACCCGTCCCGACGCGGGCGACGAGGTGCACGTTGCCGCCGTGCCGCGCCCGCAGCCCGTCCCGCTGGAGCCGGGACAGGTGGCACCCCGCTTCCTCCTGGACGTGCACCTGGGGACGCTCGCCCGCCGCCTGCGCCTCCTCGGCCTCGACACCGCCTACCACAACGACATGGACGACCCGGCGCTGGTCGTCCAGGCCAACGAGGAGCGCCGCGTCCTGCTCACCCAGGACCGCGGCCTGCTGCGCCGCCGCGCCCTGTGGTTCGGCGCGTACGTCATCGGCTCCCGCGCCGACGACCAGCTCCGCGACGTCCTGGACCGCTTCGCGCCCGCCCTGCGCCCCTGGACCCGCTGCACCGCCTGCAACGGCGAGCTCGTCCCCGTCGACAAGCAGGAGATCGAACGCGACCTCCAGGCGGGCACCCGCCGCAGCTACGACGTCTACGGCCGCTGCGCGGACTGCGGCCAGGTCTACTGGCGCGGCGCGCACGGCGGACACCTTGAGAAGATCGTCCAAGACGCGACACGGCTGGTCGAGAAGGCCACGATCGCACCATGACGGAAAGGGGCTGGTCGGCATAACTCTCGTGGTGGTGGGCGCGGCGATCATCTCGGCCGGACGGCTGCTCAGCGCCCAGCGGGCCGAGCCGCCGCACATGGCCGGCGGCTGGGAACTGCCCGGTGGAAAGGTCGACCCCGGCGAGTCGGACGAGGACGCCCTGGTACGCGAGTGCCACGAGGAACTCGCCATCAAGGTCCGCCTGGGCCACAGGATCGGCGGCGACTGGAAGCTGAGCGAACGAGCCCTCCTAAGAGTGTGGACGGCCCACATCATCGAAGGCGAACCCCAAGCCCTGGAACACCTGGCCCTACGCTGGCTCACCCGCCCCGAGCTCTACGACGTCGACTGGCTCCCAGGCGACCGCCCCGTCATAGACACCCTCGCCCAACAAGACCTACTAGCCCCCTAACCCCCCGCACCCAGTACCACGCACAACCTCGACGTTCATGCGGACGAACGGCGCCCAGCCACCGCAGCAACCACGCGACAACCTCAATGCTTGCGATCGCGTCCGAAGGCAGGTTTCGAGCGAAGCAAGAAACCCGATCGCGCAGCGAGCCGCCAGGCGAGCCGAAGCGATGCAGCGATCGCGCGCAGCGCCCGACGATGGCGGCCGCCAAGGCCGAAGGAGGAGGGCGCTGCAATAGACACCGCTACCCCGAGCCGCGGGTGTCCGCCGGGCCGCGCCACCGGCGGACGGGCCCGCGGCTCGGGTGTCTTCAGCGGAGCCGCTTCTCGATGTAGATGTTGACGATGCCGCCGATGGTCTCGCGGCGGGTCTCCGTCCAGCCGAACTTGCCGTAGAGGGCCAGGGCGGGGCCCTGGAGTTCGGTGGTGTCGGCGCGCAGGACGCGGTAGCCGTGTTCGACGGCGCGTTGTTCGAGGGCTTGGACGACGGCGGTGCCGTAGCCGCGGCGCTGCACGGCGGGCAGGACGCGGAGCCGGACCATCTCGACGGCGTCGAGGGTTGGGGCACCGGGGGCGTAGCCGCCGAACGCGCGGGCCCGGCCGCCGGGGACGAGGTCGGCGCGGCGCAGGCCGCCCATGGCGACGATGCGGCCGTCGAGCTCGCCGACGAGGAACTCGCCGTCGTTGCGGAGGTAGATGTCCTCCATGCGGAAGAAGTCGTGGTCGTAGTAGACGCCGTCGCCGGGGCGCAGGCCCACCTGGGCGAGGCCTGCGCGGTGCAGGGCGAGGACGGTGTCGTGGTCGGCGGCGCCGTAGCGGCGCAGGTGGAGCTCTCCGAAGCTCCATTCGGGGGGTTCGTCCTTGAGGCGGACCAGAACGTGGGCCGGGTGGTCCTGCCAGGGCGTGCTGTCAGGGGTGCCCATGCCGGGTCAGACCTGCTCGGACGGGGGGACGGACGGCTGTTCCTGCGTGGGGCTGGTCACCCAGGGGCCGGCGAGGGCCTCGTAGAACTCCTTCACCGCCGGGATGTCGCCGTGTTTGGCGGTGACGGCCGCGCCGATCTGCCGGGCGCGGTGGACGAGGATGTCGGACCGGTGGTCGGCCGGCAGTTCGAGGATGGCCTCCCGCCCGGCCGCGAGCGCGGCGTCGGGGTTGCCCGCGTGGAGTTTGCACATCGCCCGGTCGATGCGGACGAGGGTCAGGTCGACGCGGTCGGTCGGCGCGTACAGGGTGAGGGCGTGGCTGAGCACCTCGTCGCCGTGCTTGTGGTCGCCGAGGCTGGTGAAGGTGTCGCCCTCGTAGAAGGCCATCTGCCGGTCGGTGAACCCGTACACCAGGTCGCTGGTGTCGGCCTTGGACAGCTGGTCGAACACCGAGCGGCCGCGGACGAGGGCCCGCCGGGCGCTGGGGGCGGCGTCGCCGCGGCCGCGCATCGCGAGCATGCCGAGCGCGCGGGCCTCCACGGCGGGCGCCATGGCGCCGGCGACGCCGGGCGTCCGGCCGGCGAGGTCCTGGGCCTTGCGGGCCAGGTGCAGCGCCTCGCGGGGGTCGCCGTAGTACATCGGGACGAGCGACTCCCGGACGGTCACCCAGGCGCGCAGCTGCCGGTCGCCGGTCTCGTCGGCGGCGGTGCGGGCCGTCCGGAAGAACGAGCGGGCCAGCCGGTGGTCGCCGAGGTTGATCATGATCAGGCCGGACAGCCCGGACAGCTGCGCGGCGATCCGGCACAGCCGTTCCTGCAGCTCGACGGGCTGGCGCTTGTCGCACATGCGCCGCACCTCGCTGAAGTCCAGCAGGACGTCGCAGAGCATCCGGAGGGACGGGGTCGCCTGGTACTGCTGGCCGTAGCCGTAAGTGGTCTCCTCCCACTGGTCGAGCATGGTCGGCGAGACCGTCGCGCTGACGAGCGTGTCGTCCATCTTGCGGCGCAGGTTGTCGACCGCACCAAGGATCTGACCGTCGAGCGCCACGCCCGCTCCGGCCAGCAGTTGCAGAAGGGTCCTACGAAGCACGATGTCCTCCTCTCCCACATCAATGGTCAGGGGGCCGTCAGCGCGGTTGTGGCCCCGAAGGTCGTTGACTGTCGCCCAGGGACGCTCTTCGGCCCTGGACACGATCGCCCCGACGAGTGGTTCGGGGCCTGATGCCGCGCGCCGGTCGGCCGGCCGCGGCTTGGGGACGCTCGCGGCGCCCGGGCGGACGGCGTGACCCCGTCCGCAGATACAGGGACTCTGGTAGTCGAGCGCGTCCGGCTCCACCCGGTACACGGCGCACAGGTAGTGCAGGTATTCGGGGCCGGGCCGCTTGTAGCCGCTCTCGTAGGCCGACAGCAGCGTCTCCCCGAGCCGGGGCGCTGGTTTGCCGTCCACCTCGTAGAGGGCCCTGACCTGCGCGACGATGTCGGACAGTGCGACGCCGTGCGCCAGCCGGTGCGCCTTGACGCGGCTGGTGCCGAACAGGGGCCCGCACTGCTCGTGGATCTCCTGCGCGATCTCGACGGGGCTGCGGCCTCGGGCCAGCGCGTGCGCGCGGATCCGGCGGGCCGCCTCCGTTTCTTTCCGAGGGGGATCCGACATCGACTCCGGCCTCCTCACCGTCGCGCCGGGGACGTCGTATCCCCCGGGGGAGGGCGATCGTCCCGGCCACGGCGACCGGTCACTGGTCACTGGGTCATGGCCACGACTGATAATCTCTCGCGCACGCAGCGTAACCCTCGTCACAGTGCCCGCCAAGCGATTCCGGCGAAGAGGCGGCGCCCAGGACGTGTCCCGCCCCCCGTGGGTAGAGATTCTTCCTCCGCAGGGGTGAAGACTTCTCCTGAGGTGGGGTTTTCCGGTACTTCGCGGAACGCGCGGTCACTTGACCAGCCACCGTGAGAGTTGCAATTCTCGCCGCGAGTGACCGCACGGATTCACACAGTTGATCAGTTGACCAGTACTCGCCGACAGAGGGGGTGCGACGGTGGTCAGCGACAGACGCGTCGGCTACCTGGAGGAACTGGAGCACGAACTCGACACGCAGGGCCTCGTGGCCCGCGTCGTCAGGACCCGCTCGGGCCCGGCGTTCCTGCGCGTCGTGAACCCGGCCGCCGCGAGCCTCGCGGAGGACGTCACGTGCGCACCGGCTCCCGAGACCAAGGACCACTACTTCTGGTGGTCCTGGGGCGAACGCATGCATCACGTCGACGACGTGGGCGGCGCCGCCATGAAACTGGCCCACGTCCTCCAACCGCTCCGCCGCTGACCCTCCTCCCCAGGGCCGCGCGCCGCCCGGTCAGCGCGCCTCCCGGGCCGCGCGAGCCCGTCTTGAAGCGCGGGCCGCCGAGACTCGGCGAACCCGCTCCCTGGAAAGCAGCAAGCTCCCTGAAAGCAGGCTCCCCGAAAGCTTGGGCGCCGCCTGAACGACGGCGGCGTCCGTGCGGCCGGGCGTGTCCCGCGGAGCCGTGGCCGGAATGGCGCGGCAGCCACGGAC
>JBOHBY010000933.1:0-8022 GCA_050698635.1 Spirillospora sp. | reverse complement strand
CCCCGAGACCGTGCGCGGCGCGCGGGCCCTCGCCAACCCCGGCTTCGTCGACCCGTGGGCCTACTGCGAGCAGTCCGACCGGGAGCCGCTGCCCAAGCCGCCGCCCGGCGCCGACGTGTTCGAGATCGACCGGCCCGACCTGTTCTGGCTGCGCGCCTACGTGTCGGAGTTCGCCCGGCGGACGCCGCTGCCCGAGGAGGGCCTCCAGCGGCTCCTCGTCGCGGTCACCGAGATCGTCACCAACGCGCTGCGGCACGGCGAGCCGCCCATCGTCCTGCGCATGTGGACCGACGAGCGCGACGCCGACCCCGCGTTCGTCTGCGAGGTCAGCGACGAGGGCCGGTGGCCGCCGGGCACCGGATACGGGCTGATCCCGCCGCCGTCCGCGGCCACCGGCACCGGTCCCAACGACGGGTCCGGCGGACGGTTCGGGCTGTGGGCTGTGCGGCTGCTCTGCTCGATCGTGCAGATCAGGACGGGTGACGCCGGCAGCGTCGTCCGGCTGCGGCTCGCGCTCCCCGCGCCCGGCACCCCCGATCCCGCCGCCGCTCCCGCCACCGTGGACGGAGCGTGATGAACTCCATGCGTTGGGCTTCCAAAATCCTGGCGTCGGCGTACGCTGAACCAATCACCGACCTCGATGGGCAGGCCATGGAGACACCCTGGTTCGCCAAACGCCCCGTGAGCGGCGTCCGGCCCGGAGATCACGGCTGGCTCGCCTACAGCGGCTTCGAGGAGCGTGACCGGGTCATCGGGCCCTTCGTCCAGGAGGGCCTGCAGACGAACGAGAAGGTCGTGTACGTCACCGACGCGCCGCCCGAGCGGCTCCCCGGCCTCGGGCCACGGCACCGGATCGACGTGGACGCCTACCGCAGGACCGGTCAGCTTCGGCTGATCTCACGGCGGGACGCCTGCCTCGACCGGTACGGCGGCTTCGAGCCCGCCATGATGCTGGACGTGCTCGGCCGCGAGGTCGACGCCGCGTTCGGGCAGGGCTTCCGCGCCGTCCGCATCACCACCGACTACAGCTGGCTGCTGGACGAGCCGCGGCGCTCCGACCTCGGCCAGATGCTGGGCTGCGAGCACCGGGTCGGCGACACCGTTTCGCCGAGCACGATGGCGATGGCCATCTGCCAGATCGACCGGCACGCGTGCCCGCGCGAAGAGCTCATCGCCCTCCGCGACACACACGAGGTCCTCGTGGAAGTGAACCCCGAATTCGATGACGGGATCCTGAAGATAGTGCGCACATTCGAACCCGACGGCCTGCGCGTCGAAGGCGAGCTGGACGCCGCGCGGCACGCCGTGTTCGCCGAGAAGCTCACCCAGGTGAGCCGGGACCGCGACAGCGTCCATCTCGACTTCTCCCGGCTCGCGTTCATCGACCTCGGCGGGCTGCACCTGCTGGCGCGGCACGCCACCGTCCTGCCGACGGGTCAGCCGCTGGTGCTCGACCACCTGGCACCGGACGTGGAGAGCGTCATCGAGATGGTCGGCTGGCACCGGCTGCCCGGCCTCACCCGCGGCACCCAGCGGATCGGCGAACACCGAGGCGAACGCCGGGGCGAACACCGAGGCGAACACCGAGGCGAACACGGCGGCGACCAGCGGGGCGACCGCGGCGACCGGGGTGACCGGGGTGAGCGCGGCGTCAGGCGGGCGTTCCCCGGCGCGGAGGGGGTCGGCTGATGGCCCTGGAACACCGCGCGTTCCTGTACCGCGACATCGACGACTTCCTCGCCGTCACCATCCCGTTCCTGAAGTCCGGGCTGGAGAACGACCAGGCCGTGATCGCGGTGGCCCGCGAACCCAACCTGACCGCCCTGCGGGACGTGCTCGCCCCCGGCGCCGCGCCGATCGAGTACTTCGACTCGGCCGACTTCTACCGGCATCCCGTCCACACCCTGCGCGACTACCAGACCGTCGTGAAGCAGGCCACGCCGCGCACCGTCTGCGCGCTCGCCGAGCCCGTCTGGGACGGCTGGGACGAGCGCCAGACCCTGGAGTGGATCCGCTACGAGTCCCTCATCAACGTGGTGTTCGAGGGGTCCGGCGCCCGCGCGCTGTGCCCCTACGACACCGGGACGCTGCCGCCCCGCGTCGTCGCGGAGGCGCGCCGCACCCACCCCTGGCTGGTCGACACCGAGCACACCGCCCCCAGCGGCGACTACGTCGACCCGGTGGAGTTCGGCGAGGGCTGCGACCGCGGCCTGCGCTTCGACCGTCCACGCGACGCCGACTACCTGCCGATCGACGGCGACGACCTGCACGCGCTGCGGACGTTCGTCGGCGAACGGGCGGGCAAGCACGGCCTTTCCAAGCAGCGGGCGCAGAACCTCGTCACGGCCGCCAACGAGGTCGCCGCGAACGCGCTCCAGCACGGCACGCCCCCGATCGGGCTCTGGGTGTGGCAGAACGGCGCCGACCTCATCTGCGAGATCGGCGACAACGGGTTCTGGCGTCCAGGACCGAGCGCGCTGACGGGCTTCATCCCGCCCGACTCGGCCCTCCAGCGCGGCTTCGGCCTCTGGACCGTCCGTCTCCTGGTCGACCTGATGGAGCTCCGCGCGGGCTGGGACGGCACCTTCGTCCGCCTCCGCGTTCGCTAGTCAGGCGCGCGGAAACCGCTAGGCGAGGGCGGCGGGGATCAGGGCCGCCAGGGCGCGGAACGCCCGGCCGCGGTGGCTGATCGCGTCCTTCTCCTCCGGGGACATCTCGGCGGTCGTGCGCGACTCACCGTCCGGGACGAAGACCGGGTCGTAGCCGAAACCGCCCGTGCCGCGGGGCTCGCGGACGACGGTGCCGCGCAGCCGCCCCTCGACGCAGTGCTCGACACCGCCCGGCACGACCAGCACGGCCGCGCACACGAACGCGCCGCCGCGCTCCTCGTCGGGCACGTCGCCGATCTGGTCGAGGACGAGCCGCAGGTTCGCGGCGTCGCGGTCGCCGGTGGCGGCGCCGAGCCGTCCCGACCAGCGGGCCGACAGGACGCCCGGCATGCCGTTCAGCGCGTCCACGCACAGGCCCGAGTCGTCGGCGACGGCGGGCAGGCCGGTGAACGCCGCCACCGCGCGGGCCTTCAGCAGCGCGTTGCCCTCGAACGTCAGCTCGGTCTCGGCCACGTCGGGCGCGCCGGGGAACTCGTCGAGCCCGGCGACATCGAGGTCGCCGAGGATGCGGCGCAGCTCCGCGACCTTGCCCTGGTTGTGGGTCGCGAGCACGATCCGTGACCCCGAGCCGGTCGCCTGGCCGGTCTTCGGGGCCGTCATCGGGCGAGGGCGGCGGCCTGGAGCCGGGTCAGCTCGGCGCAGCCGGCGGAGGCGAGGTCGAGCAGCGCGTCCAGCTCGGCGCGGTCGAACGGGGCGCGCTCCGCGGTGCCCTGTACTTCGGCGAAACGGCCGTCGCCGGTGCACACCACGTTCATGTCGGTGTTGGCGGCGCCGTCCTCCTCGTAGCACAGGTCGAGGCGGGGCTCGCCGTCCACGACGCCGACGCTGACCGCCGACACCGACGTGATCAGCGGTTCGCCGCCGCCCCTGAGCATCTTGCGCTCGCGCATCCAGGCGACGGCGTCGTGCAGCGCCACGTACGCGCCGGTGATCGCGGCCGTGCGGGTGCCGCCGTCGGCCTGGAGGACGTCGCAGTCGAGCTGGACGGTGTTGTCCCCGAGCGCCTTGAAGTCGACGCACGCGCGGATGGAGCGTCCGATCAGCCGGGAGATCTCGTGGGTGCGCCCGCCGATCCGGCCCCGGACGGCCTCGCGGTCGTTGCGGGTGTTGGTGGCGCGGGGCAGCATCGCGTACTCGGCGGTGACCCAGCCGAGGCCGCTGTCGCGCCGCCAGCGGGGCACCGAGTCCTGCACGGACGCGGCGCACAGCACCCGCGTCGCGCCGAACTCGACCAGCACCGACCCCTCCGCGTGGTCGAGCCATCCGCGCTGGATGCGGACGGGACGGAGCTGGTCGGACGCGCGGTCATCGGGGCGAGGCATGCGCTCCACCCTAGCGGCAGTCACAGGGTGTACTGGGCGCCCACGCGGGCCAGGTCGATGGGCCCGTCGTAGCCGCTGCCCCTGGCCTCCTTGAGCGAGACGTCGGCGTCGTTCCACGGCACCAGGTGGGTGAGGACGAGCCGTCCCACCCCGGCGCGGGCGGCGTGCTCGCCGGCCTCGCGGGCGGTCAGATGGAGCTCGGCCGGAAGGCCCGGCTTGTCGAGGAAGGACGCCTCGCAGAGAAAGAGGTCGGCGTCCCTCGCCAGCTCGACCAGCGTCTCCGACGCGCCGGTGTCGCCGGAGTAGGCGAGGGCCGCGCCGTCGTGCTCGATGCGGAACGCGTACGCCTCGACCGGGTGCGGCATGAGCGCGGTCGTCACGCGGAACGGGCCGATCTCGTAGGGACCGCGCCTCAAGGTCCGGAATTCGAACGCCTCGGACATGCCGGGCACGGGGTCCAGGTCGTAGGCCCTGGCCATGCGCGCGGCGGTCCCCTCCGGACCGTGCACCGGGATCCGCGGCGCCGGGCCACCGGGCCGGTACGTCCGCGCCACCCAGTATCCGCACAGGTCGAGGCAGTGGTCGGCGTGCAGGTGCGAGATGCAGACGGCGTCGATCTCGTACAGGGAGCGGAAGCGCTGCAGCGACCCGAGCGCGCCGTTGCCGAGGTCGAGGACCAGCGCGTAGTCGCCGGCCTCGATCAGGTAGCTGGACGCGGGGCTCTCCGGTCCGGGAAAGCTGCCGGAGCAGCCGATCACAGTGACCCGCACGCTCAACTCCTCCTTTGGGTCCCCGAGGAATCAGGTGGTCAGAGCCGAGGCCGGTGCAGCGGCTTGACACCAGTGTGCGCCCGTCGCCCACGACATTCGAGATGGTGCCCGCCAGGTGCGGGGTAATGTGCGCGGCCGGGGACGTGCGGGTCGCCGTGGCGTCCGCGTCCGCTGTCGAAGAACCCGATGGGGGCGTCGGGGAGGCCGTCCCCCTCGGTTGGGTCTGACATGGTGTCCAAGGCTAGGCGACACGGCCCCGCGCGGGCGCGTCATGCGTTGGACATCACACCGTCACCAGGACGAAGGTCAGGGGCGGGGACGCGGATCAAGGGCGGGGGACGCGGGCGAGCTGGCGGCTCTGCGCGACGAGCCGTCCGGCCGAGTCCCACACCTCGACCTCCTCGTCGAACCAGCCCTCGGTGACGAGGCGGCCGCTCCCGTGGACGGAGAGCCAGCCCGGCGCCGGCACGGCCCGCATGTGCCAGGTCAGCTCGACGGTCGGGGCCCAGCCCATCGCGCCGAGATTCAGCGTGACGGGCGGCAGCGCGTCCACGGCGATGGCGAGCCCGTACGCGTCGGGCTCGTACCCGTCGCGGAGCCGGAACCAGGCGCGGATCTCGGGACGTCCGCTGGGCCGCCCGTCCAGCCAGCCCACCGTGGACGGGTCGAAGCGCATGTCGACGCGGTCGGCGAAGCCGCTGCCGGTCGGTGGTCGAACCTCGGTGCACTCCTCCAGCGGCGGCAGCCCGCCGGGCGCCGCACCGGACCAGCCGGGCTCGGCGGCGGGGTCGAGGGTGGCGGTGGTGATCAGCGCGTCCGCGGCGGGGCGTCCGTCCTGGACGAGCGTGACCCGCGACGTCGCGGCCGTCCGCCCCTCCTTGCGGGGCTCGACGAGCACCTGCGCGGGCCCGGCCGTGGTGACGCGGTGGAAGTTCACCGCGGTCGAGACGGGATGCGCGTGCGGGGACGCGGCCACGGCGGCACGTCCGAGGACGGCCATGAGGTAGCCGCCGTTGAGCGCCCCGGCGATGCCGTAGCCCGCGTCCAGGACGGTCTCGTACCGGCCATCGGCGACCCGTTCGACCGCGGTCGCCGCACCGAACCCGATCACCCGCGCCCTCCCGCCAATCTAGAATGACGTTCGAGAACGCACCCTACCCCGACGGGACGAACCGCCCGAGCGCGGGGATGGTGGTCAGGCCCAGAGCTGGCCTTCGAGGCGGGCCTCGGCCTCCTCCAGGGTGCCGCCGTAGGCGCCGGTCGACAGGTACTTCCAGCCGCCGTCGGCGACGACGAACGCGATGTCGGCCCGCTCGCCCGCCTTGACCGCCTTGGCCGCCATCCCGATCGCGGCGTGCAGCGCGCCGCCGGTGGAGATGCCCGCGAAGATCCCCTCCTGCTGGAGCAGCTCGCGGGTGCGGCGCAGCGCGTCCCCGGACGTGACGGAGAACCGGGTGGTCAGCACCGAGTCGTCGTACAGCTCGGGGATGAAGCCCTCGTCGATGTTGCGCAGCCCGTACACCAGGTCGCCGTACCGGGGCTCCGCCGCGACGATCTTCACGTCCGGCACCCGCTCGCGCAGGAACCGGCCGACGCCCATCAGCGTGCCGGTCGTGCCGAGCCCGGCGACGAAGTGCGTCACCGTCGGAAGGTCTTCAAGGATCTCCGGGCCGGTCGTCTCGTAGTGCGCGAGCGCGTTGGCCTCGTTGCCGTACTGGTAGAGCATCACCCAGTCGGGGTTCTCGGCCGCCAGCCCCTTCGCCACCCGGACGGCCTCGTTCGACCCGCCCGCCGCCGGCGAGAAGATGATCCGGGCGCCCCACATCTCCAGGAGCTGGCGGCGCTCCGCGGACGTGTTCTCCGGCATCACGCAGATCATTTTGTAGCCGCGCAGCGTCGCGGCCATGGCCAGCGAGATGCCGGTGTTCCCGGACGTCGGCTCCAGGATCGTGCACCCGGGCGTCAGCAGCCCCTCCTTCTCCGCCTTCTCGATCATGAAGAAGGCGGGCCGGTCCTTCACCGAACCGGTGGGGTTGCGGTCCTCGAGCTTGGCCCAGAGCCGCACGTCGGCGGACGGTGAGAGCCGCGGCAGCCCGACGAGGGGGGTGCGGCCGAGCGAGTCCAGCAGCGAGTCGAAGCGCATGTGCCTGCTCTGTCTACTCTGTGTCCGTTGAGAATGCCCGCGGGCGCGGGTCAGCCGCCGGCCACGGCGGGCAGGATGGTCACGCTGTCGCCGTCGGCGACGTCGGTCCCCAGGCCGCCGAGGAAGCGCACGTCCTCGTCGTTGAGGTACACGTTGACGAACTTGCGCAGGCCCCTGTCGTCGACCAGCCGGTCGCGCAGGCCGGGGTGGCGCCCGTCCAGGTCGGTGAACAGCTCGTCCAGCGTGCCGCCCTTGCCTTCGACGGCCTTGGCACCGTCGGTGAGGTTGCGCAGGATCGTGGGGATCCGGACCTCGATCGCCATCGCGATGATCTCCTTAGGTCGTACGGGGCTTCCCGTCCCAGCGTCACAACCGGGCGGGGCGCGGGGGAATTCCGGGGCAGGATCGGCGCGTCAGCGACAGTCGTAGACGACCTCGGCGCGCGAATGCCCGAACAGGAAGCTCTGCACGGGTGGCACGGCGAAGGCGCGGATGCGGCGCCGTGCGCCCGCCCTGTGCCCGCTCGTCCCCATGACGGCCAGTCTACCGGCCGTAGGAATCGACGATCCGGACCTCTTCCTCGACGACCTCGCCGTCCACCATGAGGTAGGAGCGGAACTCCACCTCGTCGGGGTCGCGGGTGGAGACGAGCACCCGGTGGATGCGCGGGTCGGCGAGCGGGTTGCGCAGGTAGTCGATGTCGGTGCGGGACGGGTAGGCCTCGGTGGCGGTGTGCGAGTGGTAGTGGACGATCTGCACCTCGTCGTTGTCGTCCATCTCGCGGTCCACCCGCAGCAACTCCTGGGAGTCGAAGTTGTGGTAGGTGGGCGACCGTTCGGCGTTGGTCATCGGGATGAACCGGGTCGGACGGTCCGATCCGGCGGGCCCGGCCACGATTCCGCACGCCTCGTCGGGGTGGTCGGCGCGCGCGTGCGCGACGATCTTGTCGACCAGGGCCCGTTCGATCGTCAGCATGCCCCGAAGGCTACCCGGCGCCGCGCCCCCGCCCCTCCCCGGGCCGGGGGCTCACCAGAGGACGCGGACCAGGCTCTCCTGCAGCGACGTGAGCCAGTCGTAGGCGGCGAACATGGGCGCTCGCGGGTCGTCCGGGGTCAGGG
>JBOHBY010000932.1:0-1967 GCA_050698635.1 Spirillospora sp. | reverse complement strand
GGTGCGAAGTAGCCCCTGGTTCGGAGGGGGGCCGCGATGATCTGGGCCGTGGCGAAGGCGTGGTGGACGAGGTCCGGGTCCAGGTCGGGGGGCTGGTCCGTCGCCTGGGCCAGGTCCCAGGCGTGGACGAGCGGTTCCAGGATGTAGGCCTGGAGGTAGTCGGCCAGCGGCAGGTCGCCCAGGGTGCCGACGGGGACGAGGACGTCCAGGGCGTCGCGGGTCAGGGCGGCGGCGCACTCCTTGCGGGCCGTCCGCCAGCTCATCGGGACGTCACCCGGAACGAACCGGGACGGGTCGCGGCTGATGTCCGGCACGGGCTCCCCGGTGGCCAGGGCCCGGACGAGGTGCTGGCCACCGGTGACGTGGCCGGCGACGTCCCGCGCGGTCCACCCCGCGCAGGGCGACGGCGCGTCCCAGCCGTCCGGGGGGACGCCGGCGACCAGGCCCTCGAACAGGTCGAGGGCCCGGTGGTAGCCGCTGAGGTCGTGGGCCATGCTGGTCAGTGACGCGCGATCCGACCGCGCTGTCAAGCGCTATCACGAAGGTCGCCTATGCCGCGGGGCTGCCGCGCTTGCGGAGCATCTGGTTCATCAGGGTGACCTCCGCGCGCTGGCCGTCGACCATGGTGCGGGCCAGGTGGCGGACCCGGTCGTGGTCCGTGCGGGCCAGGACCGCCTCGGCCATGGTGACGCCGCCGCGATGGTGGGCGACCATCAGCCGCAGGAACTCGATCTCGGCGGTGCGGCCGGACGCGTTCTCCAGCGCGGTGAGCTGCTGGGGCGTCGCCATTCCGGGCATCGTGCCGCCGGTGGCGCTGTGGCCGCCGTGGCCGGACATCCACCGCATGGGGCCCGCGGGGTCGGTCTTGGGCAGGGCCCACTCGTCCAGCCAGGCGGTCATCATGCCGATCTGCGCGGACTGGGTGTTGATGATGTCGTAGGCCAGCAGCCGGACGTCCTTGTCGCCCGTCCGGTCCCGGACGACGAACGACATCCGCACCGCCTGCGCGTGGTGGGCGCTCATGTCGCGCGCGAACCCGGCCTCAGGGCCGTCGGTGCCCGGCTCGTCCGAGCGGGACACGTTGAGCGCCACCAGCGCCGCGCCGACGAGGAGGACCAGCGCGGAGAGGACGACGGTGACCCGCCGCCCCCGCGCCGCGTCCGGTATCACGGGGTGTCCTTCGCGCCGCTGCACGCGGCGCCGGGCTCGGGCGTCTGCGGGCCCTTCACGAACGCGCGCAGGAACTCGTCCACGCGCCGGTCGGACGCGTCCTGGATCTTGACCTGCTTGCCCCAGGCGGTGAGCGCGATCGGCGCGTCCAGCGACGGGTACGGGCTCAGGAGCGTGTAGTCCGTGCTGGTGACCTTGGCCTTGAGGGCTTCGAGCTGGGGTGCGGCCAGGCCGGGACGGTAGGTGATCCAGACGGCGCCGTGCTCAAGGGAGTGAACGGCGTTCTCGTTGCGCAGCTCCTTGTCGTACACACGTCCGTTGCAGTTCTGCCAGGCGGGGTCGTGGTTGCCGCCCATGGGCGGGCTGTCGGCGTAGCTGACCGCGCTCGTGGTGTGGTCGCGGCCCAGGTCCTTCTTGGTCACCAGGCCGGAGATGGACGCGGAGTCCTCGGCGGACGACGGCCGTGACTGCATGAACGCGTATCCGATGGCGACGGCCGCGACGACGCCGATCAGGGTGAAGAAGGCGATGGGGCCCCACGGCGTCTCGCGTTGTGTGAGCGCGTTCTTCTTGGCGTTCTTGCGGGTGTTCTTGTTGCGGGCGCTCTTGGACATGAGAGCGGTCCTCTCGCTGCTTTTGACTGGCTTATGGACAGGGGGGCGGCGCCGTATCGCGAGGGGACGACACGGCTGGTGGTGGCCTTACGGCCGGTCCGTCACAGTCGGAGCACCTGGAGAGCGGGCCGGAAGGCCGGGCCCGTCGCGGCCGTGGCGGGCGGGGGGAGCGCCCAGCCGAGG
>JBOHBY010000931.1:0-3102 GCA_050698635.1 Spirillospora sp. | reverse complement strand
GACGTGCACATTCATGTCGCTTCGTGCTATTCGCTGCGGCACGGCGTCGCACCGCCCGCCGCGCTGGCCGAGCGCGCGGCGGGGCTCGGCATGCAGACGCTCGCGCTGACCGACCGGGACGGGCTGTACGGCGCCGTCCGTCACGTCCGGTCATGTGCGGACGCGGGGATCGGGGCCGTCGTCGGTGCCGATCTCAGGGTCGCGTCCACGGGTGCGGAACGGATCGTGGTGCTCGCCGAGGGCATGGCCGGGTGGCGGTCGCTGTGCCGGCTGGTGACGGCGGCGCACGCTGCGGGGGAGCGCGGGAACCCGCTGGTCACGCGGCAGATGGTCGGCGCGCACGCGGAGGGTCTCGTCGTCCTGCTCGGGCCCGCGTCGGACGTCGGACGGGCCGTCACCGGGCGCCGTCCGGACGTGGCGGCGGCGCGGCTGGCGCAGTGGCGGGCCACGGCCGAGAGCGTGGTCGAGATCGTCGATCACCAAGGGAAGGGGGACGGGCATCGGGCGGCTCGGATGCTGGCGCTGGCGCGTGCGGCCGGGGTGCCCGCGGTGCTCGGCAACGCCGTTCGTTATCTGGAGCCCGATGATTATCCGGTCGCGCAGGTTTTGGACGTGACGCGCCGTCTCGTCCAGTTGGAGCGGCGGCATCTCGATGACCGGACCGGGCACGCCTATCTGAAGTCTGTGCCGGAGATGCGCCGTGTTGCCGAGTTGAGTTGTGGCGTGGACGAGGCGGGGCCGCTGCTCGGCGCGACGCGGCGGCTCTCCGAGCGTTGCGTTCTGGATTCGGGCGATCTTGGCATGGGGGGTGTGCATCTGCCGTTTGTCGATGGTGATCCTTATGGGCGGCTTGGTGCTCGGTGTTCGGAGGGGATGGTCCGGCGGGGGCTGGCAGGGGTGCGGGAGGCTGTGGTTCGGCTTGAGGCTGAGCTTGGTGTCATTGGTCGGAAAGGGCTGGCTTCTTACTTCCTTACGGTCGCCGATGCGGCTGCTTTGATCAGGGAAAAGGGGATTCGGTGCGCCATTCGTGGGTCTGGTGCGGGGAGCCTGGTCAATTATCTGCTCGGGATCAGCGAGCTTGATCCGCTGCGCCATGACCTCGTGATGGAGCGGTTCCTCGCCGACAGCCGGGAGGGGCTGCCCGACATCGACCTGGACGTCGAGTCGGCGCGGCGCCTGGAGGCGTACGGGGCGCTGTTCGACCGGTTCGGCGCGGAGAGCACGGCGTGCGTGTCGATGATGGAGACCTACCGGGCGCGCAGCGCGATCCGCGACGTCGGCAACGCCCTCGGCCTTCCGCCGCTGGAGATCGACGCGATCGCGAAGGCGTTCCCGCAGATCAGGGCCGACCAGATCCGCGCGGCGCTGGACGATCTGCCCGAACTGCGGCAGAGCGGACTGGCGAGCGCGCGCCTGGAGGTGCTGTTCCGGATCGCCGAGCGGCTGGACGGCCTGCCCCGCCACATCGCGATGCACCCGTGCGGTGTGGTGCTGTCGAACCCGACCTTGCGGGACCGGACGCCCGTCGAGCGGGCCGCCGTCGGGTTCCCGATGAGCCAGTTCGACAAGGACGACGTCGAGGCGATGGGCCTGCTGAAGCTGGATGTGATCGGGGTCCGGATGCAGTCGGCGATGGCGCACGCGGTCGCGGAGGCCGCCCGGCTGACCGGGCGGACGATCGCGCTGGAGGACGTCCCGCGCGACGACCCCGCGACGTACGCGCTGGTCCGCACGTCCAGGACGCTCGGCTGCTTCCAGATCGAGTCACCGGGGCAGCGGGAGCTGATCGGCCGGCTCCAGCCCCGCGACCTGGACGATCTCGTCCTCGACATCTCGCTGTTCCGGCCGGGTCCGGTCAACTCCGACATGGTGACGCCGTTCCTGGAGTCCCGCGCCGGGACCCGCGAGCCCGCGTATCCGCATCCCGATCTCGAACCGGTGCTGCGGGAGAGCCTCGGCGTGATCATCTTCCACGAGCAGGTGCTCCGCGTCTTCGACGTGATGACCGGCTGCGGACTGTCCATGGCGGAGGCCGCACGCAGGAGCCTCGACCATGAGCGGGGCCAGGCGGTGGTGGGCGCGTGGTTCCGTAAGAAGGCGCTGGCGCGCGGGTACGACGAGGCGTCCGTGGAGCGTGTGTGGCGGATGCTGACCGCGTTCGGGGCGTTCGGGTTCTGCAAGGCGCACGCGGCGTCGTTCGCGTTGCCCACCTACCAGTCGGCGTGGTTGAAGCGGCATCACACGGCGGCGTTCTATGCGGGCGTCCTCACTCATGATCCGGGGCTGTATCCGAAGCGCGTGATTCTGGACGACGCACGGCATTTCGGCGTCCCGATCCTGCCCCTGGACGTCAACAGGTCGGCGGCGCAGTGGCATGCCGAGCCCGTGTCGGAAGGCGGGCGGACCGGGATCCGGGTGGCGTTGAGCGAGGTCAAGGGGATCTCGGACGCGGAGGTCGGCAAGATCGTCACGGCTCGTCCGTACGCGTCGCTGGTTGATTTCTGGCGGCGTGCGCGGGTGTCCCGTCCTACTACCGAGCGGCTGGTTCTGGCGGGTGGGTTCGATGCGGTTCATGACGTTCCGCGCCGTGATCTGCTCTGCCGGGTGGGTGCTCTGGAGCGTGCCAATACGCGTCCGGCGCACGTGGCGGAGGGCCAGCTTCTCCTGGCGGAGGAGGACGGGACGCCGCCGTCCGGGCCGGCGGAGATCCCGGCGGGCGAGCTGCCCCCGATGACGCCCGCCGAGGTCGTCGAGGCGGAGCTGGACATCCTCGGCATGGACGTCAGCCGCCACGTCATCACGTTCTACGCCGGGCTGCTCGACGCGCTCGGCGTCGTCCGGGCCGCGGGGCTGCCGGGACGTCCCGCCGGAAGCGAGGTGCTGGTCGCCGGGGTCAAGGTCGCCACGCAGACCCCGGCGGTCAGGTCGGGCCAGCGCGTGATCTTCGCGACGCTGGACGACGCGACCGGCCCCGTCGACCTCACGTTCTTCGAGTCGGTGCAGGACAGGTGCGCCGCGACGGTGTTCGGCTGCTGGCTGCTCGTCGCCCGCGGCCGTGTCCGCCGGGCGGGGGACCGTGCCGTCTCGATCGTCGCGAACGCC
>JBOHBY010000930.1:0-4810 GCA_050698635.1 Spirillospora sp. | reverse complement strand
GTGCGGATCTGGTCGGCGTCCGCCGCGCTCGCCGCCGCGGCCGGGCCCGCCGTCGGCGGCGTCCTGGTGGACGTCTCCTGGCGCTGGGTCTTCGAGGTCAACATCCCGATCGGGATCGCCGTGACGCTGCTCGCGGTCTTCCTCGTCCCCGGCTCCCGCGACGTATCGGGCGGTGGCGCCACGGCGCGCGTCCCCGACCTGGCGGGCACGGCGGTGCTCACCCTCGCCATCGCGGTCCTCGCCCTCGGCCTCGTGAAGATCAACGACTGGCCCGCCGAACGGACCACGGCCGCCGTCGCCGCCGCGCTGCTCGGCGTCACCTGGTTCTGGCTGCGCTCCCGCCGCCACCCGGCGCCGGTGATCGAACCGTCCCTGCTGGCCGTGCGCACCTTCTCCTGGTCGAACGCGACGATCCTGCTGTTCTCGGTCGCGTTCGCCGCCAACCTCCTGCTCGGCGTCCTCTGGATGCAGCAGATCTGGCACTACTCGCCCATCAGGACCGGGTTCGCCGTCGCGCCCGGCCCGCTGATGGTGCCGATCATGGCGATCGTCGCCGGACGGCTCGCCGCCGCGCGCGTCCCCGTCGGTCTGATCACCGCCGCCGGGTGCATGCTCTGCGCGTTCGGCGTCGTCATGATCGCGATGAGTCTCGGCCCGGCACCGGCCTACACCTCCGAGCTGCTGCCGGGCTGGCTCATCGGCGGGACGGGCGTCGGCCTCGCCCTGCCCACCATCCTGTCCGCCGCCGCCGTCGACCTCCCGTCGCACCGCTACGCCACCGGCAGCGCCGTGGTGAACATGAGCCGTCAGATCGGCAGCGTCCTCGGCGTCAGCCTCGCCGTCGCCGTCCTCGGCACCCCGCACGGCTACCCCGACGCGCACAGCGGATACGTGAACGCCTGGCTGATGGTCGCCGGGTTCATGGCGGTCGCCGCGATCGCCGCCCTTGGCATGACCCCGCGCCGCGCCGGACCGTCCTCGTCCACCGTCCCCGAGGTAGAAACGGAAGTGGTCGCCGGAACCTCATAGCCCCACACAGCACCGCACCAGCCCCACAACGCCACAGCCCGGGGCACCGGACGAAACCTTGACCCGGACCTGACGGCCCGGCTCGCCCGGACGCCCCGTACCACGACAGGCACCTCATCCGGAGGAGGTGCCTGTCGTGCTGTCAGCTCGTGCTGTCAGCTCGTGCTGTCAGCTCGTGCTGTCCGCGTCAGTCGGCGGGTTTGTTCTCCAGGGACTTCAGCTCGGCGCTCAACCCGTCCAGGATCGGCGCGAGCCTGCGCAGCTCCGCCATGTGCATGGCGGTCAGCTGGGCGAGGACGCGGTCGGCCGCGGGCGTCAGCCGCACCCGGATCACCCGGTTGTCGTCGGCGTCGCGTTCCCGGGTGACCAGGCCCGCCGTCTCGGCCCGGTTGACGAGCTCGACGGTGCTGTGGTGGCGGAGGAGCAGATAGTCGGCCAGATTCCCGATCGTCGGGCGCCGTTCGGGGCCATGACCCTTCACGGCGAGAAGTAACTGGTGCTGCGCGGGGGTGAGGCCCGCCGCTCGCGCCGCACCTTCGCTCCAGCGCAGATAGCGCCGCAGCCCGGTGCGGAAGGCCAGCAGAGCGGCGAAGTCCTCCTGGGTAAGTTCCTGCACGGGGCTCCCGTTCCATGGACGCGAACGTCCAGCATTCAGGTGGTCGATGGTACTTCACTCCGCCTGTCCGGACCGGCGGACCAGTGGACCGGACCCCCGGCTCCGGCGGGGCCGCCCACCCGTACGTCACCCGTGTGGTCCACTGCGTTTATGGTTACGCCGTGAAGTATTCCGCGAAATGGTTGGATTGCTTCCACAATGTCAGGGCCGGAGATCGTGAGGTGCGGTAGTGGGTGCGGGTAGGGTCTCCCGGTTTTCCCGGATTTCTCGGATTCTGGCCGCGGGCGCCCTCGCGGGCGGGCTCGTCGCGGCGTGCGGGCAGAGCGGCGAGGCGTCGCTCCTCGACAAGTCGACGCTGGTCGTCGGGGTCCGGCCGGACCTGCCCGGGCTCGGGCTCCGGCGCCAGGACGGACGGTTCGAGGGCTTCGACATCGACGTCGCCCAGTACGTGGCCGACCGGCTCGGGAAGAAGGTCCGGTTCGTTCAGGCGCTGGCGTCCGAGCGGATCTCGATCCTGACGTCGGGCCGCGCCGATCTGGTCCTCGGGACGCTGTCGGTCACGCCCGAGCGCAAGACGCAGATCGCCTACGCGGGGCCGTACTACATGTCGTACCAGGACGTGCTCGTGCGTTCCGACGAGCGCGGGGTCAACGGCGTCCGGGATCTGAAGGGACGCAGGTTCTGCGCGGTCGAGGGCGCCGACCCGACGAAACGCCTCCTGGCCATCAACGGGATGACCGCCCAGATTGTCCAGGCCAGGGACTACGACGAGTGCATGGCCATGATCAAGGAACGCCGGGTGGACGCCATCACCACCAACGACGTGATCCTGGCGGGCCTCATCCGGCGGGAGGGCCGCGGCTTCCGGCTGGTGAACGCGCGGATCAGCGAGCAGAACACCGGGATCGGGATCCAGCAGGGCGACCCGGACGGCTGCGAGGCGCTCAACCGCGCCATCACCCGCATGTACCAGGACGGAACGGCCGCCAAGCTGATGCGCAAGTGGTTCGACGGCACCGGCATGAACCTGTCGATCGTCGAGATCCCCCAGTTCGAGGGCTGCGTCTGACCCCCTTTGTCCCCCCCCGGGTCAGGCTTGGATGGAGGCGAGGACGCGGTTCAGCTCGGACGCGACGTCCCGCGAGAGGGTGCGCTCCTTCTGCCGGGCGCCGATTTCATCCTGTAGGCGCGCGATCTGCCGGTTCACGTCGCGCCGGTTCGCCTTGGGCTTCCGGTCGGAGGCCGCCAGGGCGTTCTCCAGGTTCGTGATCAGGTTGGTGAGGTCGATGGCGGCGTCGGAGCGGATGTCCCCGGAGGTGTAGCCGCGGCTCACGATCGGCCGCAGACCGGCCACGCCGGTCATGTCGCGCACGGCGCTGCTCGCCGGGACCGGCGAGGGCGGCGTCGCGGGGGAGCGCGGCGCCGAGACGAGGATCGCGACGGCGGCGGTCGCGGGGATGGCGACCACGAGCGCGAGGACCGTCGCGGGCCGGACACCCGCTTCGCGGTGCGGCGCGCGCAGGTTCTTCGTCCGGTGGTCGCGTGCCGGTCCGGTTCCTGGTGCGGGGTCGTTTCGTGGTGTGAAGACGGCGTTCGCGGGCCCGTCGTTGTGGTCGAGGAGTCTGGCGATCTGCGCCGCGGACGGCCCGTCCACGACCGTCGCGCGCAGGCAGCGGACGGCGATGGCGGCGGCGGCCGGTTCCCCGGACGTCCCGCGTGGCAGGCAGGCGGAGATGATGGCGCCGAGGGCGCGCACATCGGCCGCCTCGCCCTCGATGCCCGGAGCCAGGCCGCCGCTGAGGCCGGTGTCGGTGACCTTCACGTCACCGCCGATGAGCATGACCTTGTCCGGGGTCAGGGCGCCGTGCGCGGCTCCGGCCCGGTGCGCGGCGTCGAGCGCGCCGGCGATTCCCGCGCAGACGCGGGCGGTCTCGGACGCGGTGAGCGGGCCACGGCGCAGCCTTTCGGCGAGCGTCTCGCCGTCCAGGAACTCGGTCACGACGTAGGAGACGAGCCGCCCGGACGCCGCGTCACGCGCCTGGTCGCTGTCGTAGACCGTCTCCAGTGCCGGATGCGAGAGACCGGCGGCCCGGTTGACGCCCTCCTGGAACGCCTGCCGCTGACCGTCGGTGCGCGCGGACGCCGGCAGCTTCACGGCGACGGGACGTCCGAGCAGCTCGTCCCAGGCCCGCCAGACCTCCATCGCCCCGCCACCGCCGCGGCGCGACCGAGCACGAGAGGCCCTGCGCGCGGGGGAGCCGAGGCGCTCCAGGAGGCGGTAACGCTCCGTCAGCCGCAAGCCCGATTCCACTCGAACCCACCCTTGTCGCGCTTCCCGGCCGGGCGCGGATCCCCGGCGTACCAGCTGGTACGCGCCGTCCGGCGGCCGGGTTCGACCGGCTCGACGGCCGGCGGGTCAGACGGCGGCCGGGGAAGGCTCGGAGCGCCAGGCGGTGAGCAGGTCGCGGAGCTCCTCCTCGTAGCGGACGATGTTCGCCGTCTTGACGTCCTCATAGCCGCGGACCATGTCGGGCAACTCCGCGATCCGGACGGCGAGGTCGTGCTTGGCGTCGTCCCAGGCACCGTCCTTCAGCCCGGCGACCAGCTCGTTCACGACGGCCACATAGCCGGTGACGAGACGGCGTTCGGCGCGGCGCTGCGCCGCGATGCCGAACGGGTCGAGGGGGGTGCCGCGCAGCCGCCGCATCGCGCGCAGCGCGTGGAACGCGGGCCTGGCCGTCCGGCCGAGCGCGATCTTCCTGTCCATCCCGATCGCGCGCAGCACCGGCGGGTGCAGCATGTACCGGACGGATGCGCCCGCCCCGAACTGTTCCTCGACGCGCCGCGCCAGCCCCGGGTCGAGATGCAGGCGGGCCACCTCGTACTCGTCCTTGTAGGCCATCAGCTTGTAGAGGTTCCGCGCGACGGCGACGGCGAGCCGCTGCCCGCCCTCATTCGAAGCACGCTCAGACTCGGCGACCCGCATGACGGCGGCCAGATACCGCTCGGCCAGCGCGAGGTCCTGGTAAGCGGCGAGGTCGGGGACGCGAACGCGCAGGACGTCGAGCAGCTCGCCGTCCGCGCCCGACGCCTCGGCCAGGCTCATCGCGGCGGGCGCCGTCCCGTCCAGCGGCCGTGCCGCAGCCGGCGCGCTCGTCTCGGCGG
>JBOHBY010000929.1:0-1588 GCA_050698635.1 Spirillospora sp. | reverse complement strand
CAGTTCAGGCCGTAGGCGCGGGTCACGGTCTGCTGCACCGCGTTCCCGGAGCCGTCAGCGCCCTTGAAACGCAGCGCCACGTAGCCGTTGTGCGCGGCGGGGTGGGCGACGTTGGCGGTGTAGCGGTCGGTGCCGTTGGGGGTCAGCGGCACCGTGGTCCAGGTGGCGCCGTCGTTGAACGACACCTCCAGCGACGCCGAGGTCACCGCGGAGCCGCCGACGGCGCGCTCGACGACGACGTCCAGCGGGAACGTGGTGCCGGACGGCGCCTTCCCGCCGCTGTCGTAGTTGCCGGTGATCCGCGGCTGGAGGAGGCGGCGCATGTCGTCGAACGGGTCCCCGGGCCGTTCGGCGGACGGGAACGTCCAGCTCGCGTTGACCTTGCCGGCGTACCTCGACCAGGCGGCCGTGCGTTGCAGGGCCAGGTCGAGCCGGTAGGTGGCGGATTCGGGCGGGACCGTCCAGTCACCGGCGAGCGGGTTGGTGCTCACGCCGACCTGCTGCCCGTTGCGGTAGAGCGTGAGCGTGCCGGTGGTGCCCCTGGACGTGTTGCCGCTGAAGTTCTCGTGGCCCGGCTGTCCGGTGTCGGTCACCAGCGGACGGGCGAGGAGCTGCCCCTCGCCGTGCCCGACGGTCGCCGTGGGCCCGAACGCGGCCTTGTTCCACGTCTCGGTGTAGGTTCCGCCGGCCTTGAACGCGCGCAGGTCGGACTGCCGCTCGGCCACCTGGACGGTGTCCAGCTGGTAGAAGTAGTTCCCCTTCCACCGGACGCCGTCGGCGGTGTAGTAGACCCGCTGGGTGCTGGGCGCCCTGGCGGGCGTCGTGAGTCCGAGCGACGCGCCGCCGATGCCGTCGAAGTCGACGATCGTCGAGTGCGGGCCGATGCCTTCCGACGGCACCCCCTGGGAGGAGTAGGTGGTGTTCACCAGGGCCAGGCTGTCCTCGGTGGCGGTGAACGTCAGGTCGGCGGGGACGCGGCCGGTCGTCTGGAACGCCAGCTTGTAGGCGCGCGGCGACGGCAGCGTCTCCGGTTCGGTCTGGGCCTCCGCGTACAGGAAGTGGTACGGGCGGGTGGTCGTGGCCGACGGCCAGGTCCGCAGGGGGACGTCGGGCCTGCCGCTGATGATCGAGGAGATCTCCTGCCCGGCGATCGTCTGCACGATCTCGGCGTGGCTGTGGAACTCGGTGGCGGCCGGGGACGGGGAGACCGCCTTGATCTCCGTCGCGGTCCGGGCGTCCAGGGTGAGGTCGACGTCGGCGCCGACCGACAGGGTGGGGTCGCCGTAGAGGGCCAGGTCGCTGGGGTCGAAGACGGACCCGGTGAGCACGATCCCGGTCAGGCTGTAGTCCCCGGCGGGGACGACGCCGGTGAGCGTCCCGCCGGACTCGGTGAGCGGGTAGTCCGTGCCGGTCGCCAGATCGATCAGGCTCGCCAGCGGCGTGATCGCCTGGCCGTTCATGTCGATGCCGCGGAGGGTGATCGTGTGGTCGGCGGCGGCGTTGCCGCGCGCGGTGGCCTTGGTCTTGCCGTGTCCGAGCTTGAAGAGGGGTCCGGATAAGAACGCGTCGGCCGACGGGCCCTTGGGAC
>JBOHBY010000928.1:0-1612 GCA_050698635.1 Spirillospora sp. | reverse complement strand
GGGCCCGAAGGGCGGCTACGAGGCGATCGGCGTACGCCCGCTGATCAACGGACGGGGCACGTACACCGTCCTGTCCGGCTCGCTGATGCTGCCCGGGGTGCGCGACGCGATCGACCGGGCCTCGCGGCAGTACGTCCAGCTGGACGAGCTCGCCGACGGCATCGGCAAGCGGCTCGCGGAGCTGACCAAGGCCGAGTTCGGGATGGTCAGCTCCGGCGCCTCGGCGGCGCTCGGGCACGCGAGCGCCGCGTGCGTGGCGGGCGGCAACCCCGACCTGCACGTCCAGCTGCCGGACCTGACGGGCTTCACCAAGACCGAGGCGATCATCCCCAAGCACTCCCGGAACGTGTACGAGGCGGCCATCAGCGCCACCGGGCTCAAGATCGTCGAGGTGGAGACCCGCGAGCAGCTCAAGAAGGCGCTCGGGCCGCAGACGGCGCTCGTCTACATCTTCGCGATGCCCCGTGTCGACGAGAGCGAGCTCGACACGAAGACGATCGCCCAGATCGCGCACGCCGCGGGCGTGCCGGTGCTGGTCGACGCCGCCGCGGAGATCCTCACCATCCCGAACGTCCACCTGGCGCGGGGCGCCGACCTGGTCGCCTACAGCGGCGGCAAGTGCCTGCGCGGACCGCAGTCGGCCGGCATCCTGCTCGGCCGCGAGGACCTGGTGCGCGCCGCCTGGGTGCACAGCGCGCCGCACCACGGCTGGGCCCGCGGGTTCAAGGTGGGCAAGGAGGAGGCGATGGGGATGCTCGCCGCCGTGGAGCTGTGGGTGCAGCGCGACCACGCGGCCGAGTACGCCACCTGGACCAGGTGGCTGAAGGACATCGCCCGGCGGGTGTCGGTGGTCCGCGGCGTGACCACGAAGATCACGCAGCCGGAGGGGCTGTCCAACCGGACGCCGACGCTGACCGTCCTGTGGGACTCCGAGAAGCAGGGCGTCACGGGCCAGACCATCGTGGACACCCTGTGGGACGGCGAGCCGCGCATCGCCATCAACGCCGCGCGCGGGAGCGTCCCGGCGCAGTCCGGCGTGTCCATCACCCCGTACATGCTGGAGCCGGGCAACGCCAAGACCATCGCGGTCGAGATCGTCAAGCTGCTCAGGGACCCGCCGCCCGCGCCCGAGCCGCCCAAGCCGCCGACCGTCAACGCGACCGGCACCTGGGCGCTGGAGATCACGTACACGGCCGGCAAGTCGACGGCGCACGAGCTGAAGCTGACCCAGGACGGCGCGAAGCTCACCGGCACCCACCGCGGCGAGTTCGTCAGCCGGTCGGCCACCGGGTCCGTCAGCGGCGACGAGGTGACCGTACGCAGCTACTACGGCGAGGAGCACGGCGACTCGCTCAGCTTCACCTTCACCGGCACGCTCAAGGGAAACCGCATCAGCGGCAAGCTCGACATGGGCGAGTACCTGGGAGCGACCTGGACGGCGACCAAGAAGTAACAACGCCCGTTTCTGACATCCTCACCAGCTCTGGAGGAACCGTGTCCGAGTCCGAGAACCGACGGAGTTTCATCCGCAAGGCCCCGACAGTGGCGGCCATCGCCGCCGTGCCGATCGTGGCGGGCGCCACCCCGGCGGCGGCCGACGGCGGCGGGCGCG
>JBOHBY010000927.1:0-5034 GCA_050698635.1 Spirillospora sp. | reverse complement strand
TCTCTCAAGTGTTCCGTTGAAACGCCGCGGGAGACTTTCGCCGCCGATTGGCAGCGAGAACACCGCTCAACCCTCAAACCGCGGTCGAACCCGGCGGCGGTCGCTAGTCGCTAGTCGCTGGTCGCTGGACGGCGGACGGCGGACGGCGGACGGCCGGTTTTCGGGCCGCAGAGCAGGAAGCCGGGCCAGGTGCGTTTCCAGTCGGGCATGTCGAGCGCGTTGAGCGCCGACACGACGCGGGGTCGGCGGTCATGTCGCAGGCCGGGGGGCAGGGCGGCGGGCGGCGGGAGGCGGCTGCGACGATGGGATCATGGATCGGACGTTCGAGGACCTGATCGCAGAGGCCGGCTCCGCCCCCGTGGCCGGATGGGATTTCTCCTGGCTGGACGGCCGGGCGACGGAGCGGCGCCCGTCGTGGGGATATCAGCGGCTGATGAGCGAACGGCTCGCCAACGCGGGCGCGGCGCTCGACATTCAGACCGGTGGCGGTGAAGTGCTGGCGGGGGCCGTCCGTTTCCCGCCCATCATGGTGGCGACGGAATCCTGGTCCCCGAATGTCGACAAGGCGACCCGGTTGCTGCATCCGCGTGGCGTGGTGGTGGTCGCCGATCCCGACGAGCCGCCATTGCCCTTCGCCGACGAAGCCTTCGACCTGGTCGTCAGCCGCCATCCCGCCACGGTCTGGTGGACGGAAATCGCCCGCGTTCTGGCCCCGGGCGGTACGTACTTCGCCCAGCACGTCGGCCCCGGCAGTGTCTTCGAGCTGACCGAGTACTTTCTCGGGCCACAGCCCGAAGCGCGGCAGAAACGCCATCCGGACATCGAAAGCGCCGACGCCATCGCCGCCGGTCTCGAAATCAGGGACCTGCGCTTCGAACGGCTCCGCATGGAGTTCTTCGACATCGGCGCGGTCGTCTACTTTCTGCGCAAGGTGATCTGGATCGTCCCGGGCTTCTCCGTGGACGCCTACCTCGATCGGCTGCGGGAACTGGACGAGCAGATCAGGACGGACGGCGTGTTCGTCGCGCATTCGTCCCGCTTCCTCATCGAAGCCGGCAAACCCGCCTGACGAGCGGGTTCGGGTCAAGCCGAACACCGTCCGCGCCAACTGACAGCCCGAGGCGTCAGCTCACCGGCCCGTTCGCGAGTCGGTGAGCGTCGCTTCTATGGCGTAGTGGTCGGACAGGGGGACGAGGTCGCCGCTCGCGAGACGGATGTGCTCCTTGAAGCGCAAGCGTGTGGTGGCCTCGATGCCCGGCGTGACGAGAAGCTGGTCTATCGGCTCCAGGACGGCGTATTCGGGACGGAAAGTCGGAGCCGTGTCGCCGTCGAGAGCGTCGCGCAGGCCGGTGGCGGACGCGAAATCCCGGAACAGGTCGTGGGAGCGGGGAACGTTGAAGTCGCCCATGACGACCTTCGGTTCCGCCGGGTCGAGTCGGCCGATGAGGGCGGCCAGTTCGTCCAGCTCGGATTCCTCGGCCCTGGTGTAGGCGTTGGACGGAGCCCAGTCCATATCCATGTTCGCGGAAAGGTGCGTGTTCACGATCGTCAGAAAACCGTCCTCAAGCTGGACGCGGGTGAACAGGGCGCCTTTGCGCAGCAGCCATTCGAGACGCGCCGGACGGATCGGCGTGAACGACCGGAAATGGCGGCGCGTGATCGGACGGCGCGAAAGAGTGACCAGCCCGCCGCGCACCACGGGAAAGGCGGGCGCGTGCGCGAGGTGCGGATACGACGTCGCCGCGCGCCGGAGATGGGCCAGATTCCGCGGCGAGATGACCTCCTGCAAGCAGACGACGTCGTAGTCCGACCACTCGATGAGCTGGGCCAACGAGCTCAGACGCGCACGCGAACGGCCGCGGAACAGCGTGTTGAAGGTGAGGACGCGGACCTTCGTCACGTGTCACTTCCCGCGCCCCGGCACCGCTTTTCATCGTCCCACGTGGCCATGCCCGCCACTCTACGTGAAGTCGGCACCACCAGGACGTAGCGCCCACGGGCGGCGCGGCCGACCGGCGCGCACCACCCCGCACTCGGCCACCGAACGTTCCGGACCGGCGACGAAGAGACACCTCTTTTCGGACGCGCCACCCCACCCCTATCCGGGTATTCGGCTAAACACGAGAAGGCAGGAGTACGGCGGCCGAAAGTATGGCGGATTATCCGGCGCACGTTGAAATGCAGGAGTGACTGGGGCATCATTGAAGGCTCAGCCCCGGCCGCTGTCATGGAGGCGCACATGCGTATGCCCTGCCGCCCGAGGGTTTACTGAGGCCCCCCGCGGCATTACTTAATTCGCACCCGCACGGAAGTCCCCCGACCAGTACGGCAGTCCCTCGATCAGTACGGCAGTCCCCGATCCTTGCCGAGTTCGCGACGCCGAAAGTGTCACCGATGCGCAGCGACCCCGTTTATCTTCCCCTGACCGGCAAGCAGCCTTGCGCGATGGCGTGCTGCGGACGTTCCTCCTGCTTTCACGTTCGCGTGGAGACGCACGTTCATGCGGAGACTGCGTCCGCACCCAGAGACCGGACGGGTGGACGCGCCTCCTGCGGCGCCCATCTCGCCGAGGTCGTCCACGAACTCGCACTGTGGGCCCGGGAACAGCGACGATGCCCCGCCCGCGTCGTCGTCTACGCGATGACGGACGGCCCCTGCGCGAAGGACACAGGGCCGTTCGACCGTCTCGTCCTGGGCGCCATCCCCGTCTGACCGCACCACGCCTGACCACACCCCGCGCTTGACCACACCCCCGCGCCTGACCACACCCCGCGCCTGACCGCGTTGGTGTGGCCCTGATTGTTGGAACTCGGCTCTTCTGGGCATTGCCCGGTGCCGCGAGGCTTCCGATACTGAGCGGACACTGCCGCGGGCCGCCGGTTCCACGGCGTCCCGTCCACCCATCCTTACGAAACGGCACCACCACCGACATGACGATGACTTCGCCCGAGATATCACCGCCTCTGTCCGCCTACCAGCGGGTCGTCAGCACGGACATCGACGTCCTGCACGACGCGGTCGAACCGTTCGCCGTCGGCCACGACCTTCAGGCCCTGAGGCCGGGTGTACCGCTGGACGGCCAGGTCAACGCGCTCGGCGTCGGCGCGGTCAACCTCGTCTGGGTGCGGTACGGGGGCGGCGGCGTCATCGTGGACACACCGCCGACCGAGGGGAACTTCGCCATGTGCGCGCCGATGGCGCCCATGGACGTCGAGTACCGGGCCACGAGGAGCCGGGACACGACGGGCGGCGGTCACGTCCTGTCCCATGACGAGCCGATGCGGATGACACCGCCTCCGATGATGGGCTGCCTCGTCATCGCGACGAGCACCGGACGGCTCGCCGACCACCTCGCCGACCACCTCGGGCACGAGCACAGCCCGCCGTTACGGTTCCACGGCTCCGGTGAACCGGCGCTCGCGCCGTCCTCGATCGTCGAACGCACGTGGCGGCATGTCTGCGACGTCCTCGACCACGCGACGGGCGCCGACGGCCTGCACCCGCTGGCGGCGGCCAGCCTGGAGGAGGCGCTGCTCACCGCCATCCTGGTCGGGCTGCCGCACACGGCGACCGCGACGCTGGCGGAGGCGCAGGACCCGCCCCAGGACCGGCCTCCGCACCGTCTCGCCAAGGTCATCCGCGAGTGGGTCGAGGCCCACCATCACCGTCCAATCGGCGTGACCGACATCGCCGCGGCGGCCGGTGTCGGCGTCCGCCAGTTGCAGGCCATCTGCCGGGACCAGTGGGGCCTGACGCCCACCCAGCTCCTGCGCGGGGTGCGGCTCGACCACGCCCGCGCCGCGCTGATCGACGCGCCGCCCGGTCCGCGCACGGTCACGGACGTCGCCGGGGCCGCCGGATACGTCCACATGAGCCGGTTCGCCGCGCACTACCGGCAGCGTTTCGGAGAGACCCCCACCCAGACCCTCAGACGGTCCGCCTCCGTCACCTGACGTCGGCGCGGCGGGTAGCGCGGGTGGCCCGCGTGGCGCGGCTGGCCCGCGTGGCCCGCACGGCGCGGGCGACAGTGCGGTTCGCGGTGGGCGACACGCGAGAGAGCGCGCGGGCGAAGCGTGCTTCGGTGACCACGAGCGTGACTGGCCTGTCCTGCCGGACAGCCCGCAGCACGGCCCGCGCGACCTTTTCCGGCGGAAAGCCCCGGCGCTCAACCGCCCGTGCCATCCGTTCACGCAGTTCGGTGTCCGAGCCTGGCGGCCGACCCACGAAGTGGGTCCGGCCCACCATCGGTGTGTTGATGACCCCTGGGCAGATGGCGGAGACGCCGATTCCGTAGCGGTCCAGGTCGACGCGGAGGCTTTCGCTTAGCTGGAGTACGGCGGCCTTGGTCGCGCCGTAGGCGGGGAGCTCGGAGCTTGGGAGGAACGCCATCATGGACGAGACGTTGACGATGTGCCCGCCCTCACCGCGTTCGACCATCTGGCGTCCGAACAGGCGGCAGCCGCGATATGTGCCGTCCAGGTTGATGGACCGGATGCGGGCCCAGTCTTCCTCTGGCGTGTCGAGCAGCGAGCCGGCCAGGGCGATGCCCGCGTTGTTGACGACGACGTCCGGGACACCGAATTCGTCGCGCACCTGCGCGGCGAACCGTTCCATGGCGTCGGCGTCGGCGACGTCGACCCGGTGGACGTGGCCCAGGCCACCGGCCGCGGCGATCTCGTCCACCGTCCGCTTGGCGGCGTCTTCGTCGATGTCGGCCACGACGACGCGGGCACCGGCGGCGGCGAACGCGTGGGCGGTGGCGCGGCCGATGCCGCTGCCCGCGCCCGTCACGACGACGAGCTCGCCACCGAACTCCTTGCCGGGCTCAGCCGCCGCGCGGGCGCGGGCGAGGGCCGGCGTCTCCGGCCCGCCGTCCAGATGCTCGGCGAACTCGGTGATCCAGCGCGCGATAAGGCCGGGATGGCTCCGCGCCACCCAGTGCCCGGCCGGTGCGCGCCGCACGTACAGGCGGGGCACGGGCCCACGCGCGGACAGCAGCAGTGACGGGGACCCGTACCGGTCCTTGATCGGGAC
>JBOHBY010000926.1:0-2322 GCA_050698635.1 Spirillospora sp. | reverse complement strand
GCGCGGGGCCGTCTGCCACGGCTCCGCCGAACGGGGGGCCGGGGCGCGGCCACGCCAGTCGCGGCCCCTGCGAAGCAGCCGCACCTCCTCGACGAGCTTCATCCGGCCGCCTTTGCCGCCCGACCCGCGGCCGCTCATCGGACGTCCGCCAGCGTCATCGGCGGGGTGTGCAGGTAGGTGAGGGACGGGCTGCGGCCGACCGTCTCGCCCGCCATCTCCAGCGCGTCCGCGAGAGTGCTGGCCGCGCGGAACCCGAGCCGGGACGCGACGCGGCGGTCCGCGCCGACGCAGATGACGTCGCCGAGGTGCGACAGCGCGTGTGCACCCCAGTACCACATGTAGAACGGGTGTACGCCGTGGTAGGCGTACGAATTCCGGTACAGGTGCACATACCAGGGGTCGGTGGCGTACTGCTCCTCGAACTTCGTCTCGATCGTCGCCGGGTCGGTCGTCTGCGTCAGCACTTCTTCGTAGAAGTCGATGTAGCTCGGATGGTGCAGCGGATGGAATTCCGACTTCATCGGGTGGTACATGATGAGCGCGCCGCCCTCACGGACGAGCGGCTTGTTCTTGTACATGTTGAAGTAGTAGCCGAGCCCCAGGCTGTACACGAGGATCGGGTTCATCACCGAGTTCACGTTGTACGGGCACAGGTACGGCAGTCCCAGCATGAGGACGTCCGACTGGCCCTGCACCTCGGTGAGCTGCTGGCGGTGAACGTTCGCGAGCGTCTTCTCATGGACGAGATCCGTAGCGCCCGCATGCACCCCGGTCACGCCATAAGGGGCGCGCATGTTCTGCCACACCCGATGGCGGGCACCGGCAGGGGCGAGGTCGTTGGCGCGCTTGGCGGTGAGGAACTTCGCCTGGTCCTTGAGGGTCCACTCCCATTCGCGCTTGTTCAGGAACTCGAACGGCGACGGGAACTGGTCGTTGTTGACCGTGCATTCGATGTGGAACACCCGCACCGACTCGGACAGCAGTTTGTGCATCCGGTCGTACGAATGGTGCATCGCCGAGTTGGGCGGGTCGTTGAACGAACGGGAATGCCGCAGCGTGTGCACGTTGTGGTGGTGCCGCAGGCTCTTGTAAGAAGCCAGCCCGACCGACACTGACTTCGCGCCGCCGCTCATCGCGACCAGCGTGATGTTCACGTACACGATCAGGTCGCTCTCGGCGGCCCGCTTGTTGATCTCGACGTCCTCGCCGTGCCGGGTCTGGCCGAGCAGGGTGAGGTTGTCGCGGTCCTCGGCGTCGTGGTTGCCGAGCTTGTCGGGCCAGAACGAGTTGAACACGCGCTCGCCGACGATGTGCTTGATCTCCGCCGGCGTCATCCGGCGGTGCAGCGCGTTGCCCGCGATCAGCTCGACGTCGTCCACCCCGGCGGACGCGGCCATCTCCAGGACCTGCTCGATGACCCGTCCGCGCACGTCGGGCGCCCGCATCGGCGGCAGCGGCAGCGACAGGTCGTCGAACACGATCGTCAGCCGCATACCCGAGTGCAGCAGTTCGGGCAGCGGCTCGCTGCCGAGCGGGTGCAGCAGCGCGTTCCGGATCCGTCCGGTCACGTCGCGGACACCGGGCAGCGAGTCCGGCGGGTAGATCACGCGGGTGCCGAGCGGGAACCGCTCAAGCCGGAACCCTTCCCCTTCGTGCACGAGAAGCGGGGGCGTCCGCTCGTCCACCTCCAGCACGAGTCCCGGTCTGCTCATCCAACGGCTCCTTCGCGATCGAGGTGGTCGGGGGTATCGCCGTTCGGTGGTCGCCTGTCCCCGTTCTGCGGGTCGAAGGCGATCTTGACGCTGCCGGAGCGTCCGGCGGACAGGGCGTGCGACAGCGCGTCCCGCCAGCGGGTGAGGGGGTAGACGCTGTCGACGAAGCCGTCGAGCGCGTCGTGCGAGGCCAGGTCGATCGCGGCCTGGAAGTCGTCGGCGCCGCGGCTGGCGTAGGAGCCGACGATGTTCAGCTCCCGGTACCAGGCGGGCGTCAGGTCGGCGGGCTTGGACGGCATCCCGGACAGCAGCACCGTCCCGCCCGCGCGGACGAGCCGCAGCGCGGTGTCGAGCCCCTCGCCGCCGGTGCATTCGACGACGATGTCGGCGCCGCCGAGCAGGTAGCCGGGGCCGAGTTCGGGGCGGACGAGCGAGCCGCCCGTGATGCGCCGCAGCCCGCGCAGGGCGGCTGAGGGGTCGATCGTCTCGGTGGCGCCGAGGGCTCGGGCGCGGCGGCGCTGGCCCGCGTGCCGGGCGATGACGGTGATCGGGCCGGCGGGGGTCAGTTCGCGTAGGGCGAGGACGGTCAGCAGCCCGACCGTCCCGGCGC
>JBOHBY010000925.1:0-6524 GCA_050698635.1 Spirillospora sp. | reverse complement strand
TGATGAAGCCGAAGCCCTTCTCAGAGCTGAACCACTTCACGGTTCCAGTTGCCACGTGCGATCCCTCCTTCCTTTCGCCGTTCCGGCCTGGTTGCTGCCGTTCGGGCGCCGGCCGTAGCAGCCGGGGGTGAGGGAACTGCTCGTAGCCTTAACCGCGATTGGTGCCCTCAACGACAACGGTACCAGGTCGGGAGCCCGTCAGTCGGGCACGAGCGGTGTCGACTCGAGGACGAACGCGTCGATGGGGCGGCCCTTCAGGGAGAGATGCCGGTGCTCCAGCGATCCCCCGGATAGCCCGGCGCCCGCGGCTGCGTCGTCCGTGACGAGGATCTCGCCGATCCCGGCTTGGGAGGCGAGGTGGGCGGCGATATTGACCGGGTCGCCGAGCGCGGTGAAGTCGCTGGCGCCATCCGAGCCGACGATACCCACGAACGCCGAGCCCATGTGCACGCCCGCCCCGAGAGGAACCCACGGTCTTTGCCCGGAGCCGTGGCCGGTCGCGCGCAGCAGCTCCTCGGCCGTTTGGACGGCGCGTTTCGCGTGCTCGGGACCCGTCATGAACGGGATGAACAGCCCCACGACCTCGTCCCCCACGAACTTCTCGACGATTGCGTCGGCGTCGATCAGGACGTCGGTCGAGACCCTGTAGAAACGGTTCATCAGTCGCGTGAAGTCGAGTACCGACAGCTGCCGGGCGAGCTTGCTCGACCCGCGGACGTCGGCGAAGAGCATCGACACCTCGACCTCCGCGCCGCGAAACTCCTCGCCCTCTGCCCCGCTCGGGCACATCTGCGCAAGGCCCTCGATGCCCTTGAAGCACCGCCCGCAGATCTTCGGGTTCTTCTCCCAAGGCGTGAACCCGTACCTCCTGAGGATCAGGGCGCCCGGAGCTCGGAATGGCGCCTTACAGAGCTTGCACCGCGGGCTTGACGGGATGAACCGGAGCGGGCTTGGATCGTTCAGGTGTGGGTGCGTGCCACTCAGGAAGTCGTGCCATTCCTCCTCAGGCGTTGCGTACGCGGCCATCGCCGAGGCAGCCTAGCGTCCGGCAAAGCTCGTCCGCTAGCTCCCTGGATTCGGCAACGCTCAGCCCAGCCGGGCGGCCCGCAGGGCGAGATAACGCTGCTCCGGAACGCTCGCGGCCATCCTCGCCGCCCGCCGGTACGAGGCGCGCGCCTCCTCCGTGTCCCCGGCGAGCTCGAGTAGGCCTCCGCGCACCGCATCGAGGCGGTGGGTGTGTGCCATGCGCTCGTCCCCCTCGAGCGTCCCGAGCAGGGCCAGGCCGGCTCGCGGCCCGCGGACCATGGCGAGGGCGACCGCCCTGTTCAGCGTGACAACCGGCCCCGGTGAGACTCCTTCCAACACGTCGTACAGGGCCAGGATCTGAGGCCAGTCGGTCTCCTCGGCATTCGGCGCCTCGTCGTGCACGGCGGCGATGGCGGCTTGAAGTTGGTAGGGGCCGATCGGCGCCGTTCCGAGGGTGCGGCCGACGAGCGCCAGGCCTTCGTCGATCTGGGCCCGATCCCACACATCGCGCCGCTGTTCGGCGAGCGGGACGGGAAGACCTTCGGCATCCGTTCGGGCGAATCGACGCGCATCGGTCAGCAGCATGAGGGCGAGTAGTCCGGCGACCTCACCGTCCCTGGGTATGAGCCCGAGGAGCAGGCGGGCAAGCCGGATGGCCTCGATCGTGAGGTCGCCCCGCTGGAGGGAAGGACCGGAGGTCGTCGTATAGCCCTCGTTGAAGATCAGATAGAGCACCTGCAGCACCACGCGGAGGCGCTCCGCCAACTCCGGGCCGGACGGGAGTTCGAACCGGCCGCCCGAGCTCCGGATGGTCTGCTTGGCCCTGCTGATGCGTTGGGCCATGGTTGCCTCGGGGACCAGGAACGCGTTGGCGATCTCCGTGGTCGTCAGTCCGCCGACCGCGCGCAGGGTGAGTGCCAGCTGTGAGGGCGCGGAGAGTGAGGGGTGACAGCAAAGGAAGAGAAGCGTGAGTGTGTCGTCCTGCTCTGCGATCGTTCCCCGGCTGGGGAGATCCAGCACTGCCGCGGTCTCCTCCCGACGGCGCCGGGCACTCTCACTGCGCCATCCGTCGACGAGACGTCGGTTCGCCGCCGTCGTGAGCCATGACCTCGGTCTCTCGGGGACGCCCTCCTCGCTCCACTGCAGCGACGCCGAGAGCAGCGCCTCCTGGACGGCGTCCTCGCACGCGTCGAACGCCCCGTGCCGCCGCACGAGCGTGCCGAGGACCTGCGGCGCGAGCGTGCGCAGCAGGTCCTCGACGGCCGCCGGGACCGTCACATCTCCGTCCCGGCGTCGCTCATGATCGCCCGGACCTCCATCCGCCCGCCGTACCGGACGTCCGGCCAGCGCTTGGCGATCTCCACGGCCCGCTCCTCGGACTCGCAGTCGACGGTGAGGTACCCGGCGAAGTGCTCCTTGGCCTCCAGGAACGGCCCGTCGGTCACGGCCGGCTGCCCGCCCTTCTCCAGGACGGTCTTGGTCGTGGACGGATCCGCCAGCCCCTCTCCCCCCACCCACTCGCCGGACTCGGCCAGCTCGCGCATGATCGCGTCGACCTCGCCGAACAGCGCGTCGCGCTCCTGCTCGGTCAGCTCCTCCACGAAGCCGGGACGGTTGAAGATCAGCAGCATGTACTTCACGGTCGTGTCTCCTCGTATCGCGTCGTCGATCGGCGGGGCGTGCCCGGCGCCGGGCCGCCCGTCACCCATGGATCGGAGCGGCGGACGCGTTCTCGACATCCCCGCGAGAAAATCTTCAGGAAAGGTCGGTCAGCTCTCTGACCTGGTCACACAGTGCCGTGAACGCTAGCGCGTCCGGCATCTGCGCGGCGGTGGTCAGCAGGTCCGCGCGGCCCGCGTGGGCGTGCACGGTCACCAGGCCGTTGTCGATCCCGACGTCCCGGACGGCCGGCCAGGGCAGCAGCTCGCCCTCCTTCTCGACGCCGTCCAGGCCGACGGCGAACGGCCCCATCCGGACCGTCTCCCCCGCCTTCACCGCCGCCACGTGGCGCGGCACGATCCGGGCCGTGACCTCCTCGGCGACCGCGAGCCCGAGGGCCCGCACGTCCGGGATGTCGTCGCCGAACCGCAGCACGCTCCCGTCCTCGGCGACGACGGTGAACGACCAGCGGGTGTGGTCGTCCGGCCCGTTCCGCACCCCGGACACGGTGACGGACGTCAGCTCGTCCCACGCGAAGCCGACCTGCCCGCCGGGGCCGAAGCCGACGACCTCCAGGCCACCGGTGCGCAGGACCACGATCCGGCCGCGCAGGCGCAGCCGGTGGTGCCCGGCGATCCAGCCGACCGTGCCCGCGTAGCCCATGGAGATCATGAGCGCCGGGACACCCACCCACCAGACGCGGTCGCGCAGGTAGATCACGGCCACCGGGACGAGGGCGAGCGAGGCCAGGCCCAGCAGCCCGAGCCAGGCCCACGTGCGGCGGACGGCGCCCCGGCCGTCGAACGTCCGGACCTGCTCGCCCAGGCGATCCCCCGCAATCACGGCCCTGCCTTTCTGGGTAGGTGTCCATACCGTACGTCTCCGTTCATATCGCTCGCAGCGCGACGTGATCATCCGTAATGGGCGGGCCGCCGCCGCCCGCGCTGGCTAATCTCGCCTGAGGACCCCTCAGGCGCACTCCCCCGGAACGAGAGACATGCCAGCTGATCCCACCCGCCCCTCCTTCACCCCGGCGCAGCGGCGGCTGCTCACCGCCCTCGCCGGCCTCATCGTCGCCGCGCTGGCCGGCGCCGCGTACGCGCTGACCTACGACGTGCTCCGCGACCTCGCCCGCTACGGGGGCGTCGGCAGCCGCTGGGCGCCGCTGTACCCGGCGATCGCCGACACCCTCACCGCGATGACGATCCTGTCCCTGGTGATCACCCGGAACGCCCGCTGGTGGACGCGGCTGCTGCGCTGGACGCTGCTGCTCCTCCTCGCCGCCGGGGGCGCGGCGATCTCCGTCCAGGACTCGGTCTGGGGCATGACCGAACTGCCCCGCGACGAGGTCCGCGCGGGCGTGGCCGTGGCGCCGCACATCATGCTGGTGCTGGGCGTCTGGCTGTGGCTGACGATGTTCAAGCAGATCCGCGTGGCCCGTCCCGCCGCCGACGAGTCCGCGCCCGTCGACTCGCAGCGCGGCCACGTGAAGGTCCTCGAACCGGCGGCGCCCGAGCCGCTCGCCCTGGAGGCACCGGCGGACACCGGCCGGCCGGAGCCCGAGCCGGAGCAACCCGAGCAACCCGAACGGACCGAGCGGACCGAGCGGACCGAGCGGACCGAGCCGGAGTCGCCGCTCGCCTTCCTGGACGACGACCCCGAGCCGCTCATTCCCTTCGAGGACGACGACGACGTCGCCGGGTTCCCCGAGCGGAGCCTGTCGTCCGAGCCTGAGCCGCCGCCGCTGGACACCCTCCCCGGGCCGCGTCGGAGCCTCGACCCTCCGGCCGCCCCGCCCGCGCTGCTGCCCACCGACGTCGAGCTGGTCAGGACCCGCGACCGCACCGGCGACAAGGAGCGTCCTGCCGCGTCGACGACCCGTCCCGACATCGTGATGCCCACGCCCCAAGCCGGGGACGCCGACGACGATGACGTCCAGCCCACCGATCGCGCCGAGGACCCCGACGCCGGTGACGCGGACGACGACGACGCGCCGAACCACGACGGCGCGCCGTCCGAGGACGTGAACCCGCCGCCGTCGAGCAACTTCCGCAGCGGCCCCACCCCGCCCGCCGGCTGAACGCCGCCTGGCCGACCCCGGCCCACCCGCTCAGGCCCACCCGCTCGGGCCCACCGGATGAAAGGCGGGCACGGGGGAAGATATGGCTCCATGACGACCGATTCGTGGGTCGAGTCCGGCGCGGACGGCGGCTTCGGGGTCGAGAACCTGCCGTACGGGGTCTTCTCGCGTCCGGGCGAGCTGCCCCGCGTCGGCGCGGCCATCGGCGACCAGGTCCTCGACCTCGCGGCGATGTCCGAGGCCGGGATGGTCGAGGACCGCCGCTACTTCGCCTCGGGTTCGCTGAACGCCTTCATGATCGCGGGGCGCGAGGCCTGGGAGACGAACCGGGCGCGGCTCGTCGAGGTGCTCACCGACGCGTCGTACCGCGACCGGGTCGAACCGCATCTCATCCCCGTCGCCGACGTGAAACTGCAACGCCCCTTCGAGGTCGCGGACTACGTCGACTTCTACTCCAACGAGCACCACGCCAGGAACGCGGGCCGGATCTTCCAGCCGCGCGAGGAGCCGCTGCCGTCCAACTGGAAGCGGCTGCCGATCGGCTACCACGGGCGCGCCGGGACCGTCTACCTATCCGGGACGCCGGTCATCCGGCCGTCCGGGCAGTGCAGGACGCCCGGCGAGCCGGAGCCGACGTTCGGTCCCTCGCGGCGGCTGGACTTCGAGGCGGAGGTCGCGTTCGTCGCCGGGGTCCCGTCCGTCGCGGGACGCGGCGTCCCGGCGGGCGCGTTCCGCGACCACGTGTTCGGGTTCGTCCTGCTGAACGACTGGAGCGCCCGCGACCTGCAGGCGTGGGAGTCGCGGCCGCTCGGCCCGTTCCTCGGCAAGTCGTTCGCGACGTCGATCTCCCCGTGGGTCGTGCCGGTCGCCGCGCTGGAGGCCGCCCGCGTCGCGCCGCCCGTCCAGGACCCGGTGCCGCTCCCCTACCTGCGCTGCGACGAGCCGTGGGGCCTCGACCTGCGCCTGGAGGTCCTGATCAACGGGCAGGTCGCCAGCCGTCCGCGCTTCGCGTCGATGTACTGGACGGCGCCGCAGCAGCTCGCCCACGCCACCGTCAACGGCGCCCCGCTGCGCACCGGTGACCTGTTCGCCTCAGGGACGGTCTCGGGCCCCGAACGCGACCAGCGCGGCTGCATGCTGGAGCTGAGCTGGAACGGCCAGGAACCCCTGGCGCTGGACGACGGCACCGAACGCACCTTCCTGGAGGACGGCGACACGGTCACGATCCGGGCCCAGGCTCCGGGCGCGTCCGGCTCCCGCATCACGTTCGGCGAGGTCACCGGTACCGTCCACCCCGCCCCAGCCCCGACCCCAGCCCCGGCCGCCTAGGACCGCAAGGCCAGCGTGCAGTCACGCTCCGCCTGCGCGTCGAGGCGTTCCCACTCGTCAACCGCGCGGCCCAGCTCGTCGCGGTCACCGTGCAGGCGCCAGCGGGCCCTGGCGAGGCAGGCCGCCGCCCACCCGTTCTCCTCGGCGAGCGGGGCGGCGGACGCCACCAGCTCGGCCGCACCCGGAAGCCCCGCCGCCACGGCCAGCTCCGCGCCCGCCGCCCGCGCATACGCCACATACGGGTCCAGTGGCGTGTCGACGGCGGAGGCCCGCCGGACGAGAGGCTCGGCGTCGTCGAACCGCCCCTCATGGACGGCCAGCCGCGCATCGACGAACACCGCGACCGCCGCCGACGCCAAGCCGCCACCGCCGCCCGGCGCCGTCCCGAACGCGTTGCGCGCCACCTCCGCCGTCCTGGACCGCCACAGCG
>JBOHBY010000924.1:0-2424 GCA_050698635.1 Spirillospora sp. | reverse complement strand
GCGCCCGCCGGGGGAGTCCGGCGCCGACATCGCGGTCGGGTCGGCGCAGCGGTTCGGCGTCCCGTACGGGTTCGGCGGCCCGCACGCCGGCTACATGGCGGTCCGCGAGGGCATCCAGCGGCAGCTCCCCGGACGGCTCGTCGGCGTGTCGGTCGACGCCGACGGCGCGCCCGCCCACCGGCTGGCGCTCCAGACCCGCGAGCAGCACATCCGGCGGGAGAAGGCCACCAGCAACATCTGTACCGCGCAGGTCCTCCTCGCCGTGATGGCGGGCATGTACGCCGTCTACCACGGGCCTGAGGGGCTCGCCGCGATCGCGCAGCGGGCGCACCGCCGCGCCGCCGAGATCGCCGCCGGGCTGCGCGAGGGCGGCGTGGAGGTCGCGCACGGCGCGTTCTTCGACACCGTCCTGGCCCGCGTGCCCGGACGCGCCGCCCAGGTCGTCGACGCCGCCGTCCAGCGCGGCATCAACCTGCGCCCGGTCGACGCCGACCACGTCGGGATCGCCTGCGACGAGACCACGCTGCCCGAGCACGTCACCGCCGTCCTGGACGCGTTCGGCGCCGTCGCGGCCGGTGAGGTGGCCGATGCGCTCCCCGGCACGCTGCGCCGCGAGAGCCCCTACCTGACCCATCCCGTCTTCCACGCGCACCGCTCCGAGACGGCGATGCTCCGCTACCTGCGCAAACTCCAGGACAGGGACGTCGCGCTCGACCGCTCGATGATCCCGCTCGGGTCCTGCACGATGAAGCTGAACGCGACCGCCGAGATGGAGCCGATCACCTGGCCGGAGTTCGCGGACATCCACCCGTTCGCGCCGATCGACCAGGCCGCCGGGTACGTCGAGCTGATCGGCGAGCTGGAGGCCGCGCTCGCCGAGCTCACCGGGTACGCGAAGGTGTCGGTCCAGCCGAACGCGGGCTCCCAGGGGGAGCTGGCCGGGCTGCTCGCGATCCGCGGCTACCACGCGTCCCGGGGGGAGGAGCACCGGGACGTGTGCCTGATCCCGTCGTCGGCGCATGGCACCAACGCCGCCAGCGCCGTCATGGCGGGGATGCGCGTCGTCGTCGTGAAGTGCGACGACGGCGGCAACGTCGACCTCGACGACCTGCACGTCAAGATCGGCAAGCATGGCGACCGGCTCGCCGCGATCATGGTGACGTACCCGTCCACGCACGGTGTGTTCGAGGAGACGATCACCGCCGTGTGCGACGCCGTCCACGCGGCGGGCGGCCAGGTCTACGTCGACGGCGCCAACCTGAACGCGCTGGTCGGGCTGGCCCGTCCGGGCGAGTTCGGCTCGGACGTCTCGCACCTCAACCTGCACAAGACGTTCTGCATCCCGCACGGCGGCGGCGGGCCCGGCGTCGGCCCGGTCGGCGTCCGCGAGCACCTCGCCCCGTTCCTGCCCGGCCACCCGATGCGCCCCGACGCAGGAACGGGCACCGGCGTCGGCCCGGTCTCCGCCGCCCCGTGGGGCTCGGCGGGCATCCTGCCGATCTCCTGGGCGTACATCGCGATGATGGGCCCGGACGGTCTCACCGCCGCCACCGAGGGCGCCATCGTCGCGGCGAACTACCTCGCCGCCCGCCTCGGCCCGCACTACCCGATCCTCTACACCGGACGGAACGGGCTCGTCGCGCACGAGTGCATCGCCGACCTCCGCAAGATCACCAAGGAGACGGGGATCACCGCCGAGGACGTCGCCAAGCGCCTCATCGACTACGGCTTCCACGCCCCGACGCTGTCCTTCCCCGTCGCCGGGACGCTGATGATCGAGCCGACCGAGTCCGAGGACCTCGCCGAGCTCGACCGGTTCTGCGACGCCATGATCGAGATCCGCCGGGAGATCCAGCGGGTCGCCGACGGCGCCTACGACGCCGAGGACAACCCGCTCAGGAACGCCCCGCACACCGCCGCCAGCCTGGTCTCCGACGACTGGAAGCACCCCTACAGCCGCGAGGAGGCGGCCTACCCCGTCCCGGCCCTGCGCGAGGACAAGTACTGGCCGCCCGTCCGCCGCATCGACCAGGCCTACGGCGACCGCAACCTCGTCTGCTCCTGCCCGCCGCCGGAGGCGTTCGAGGACTGAGCGGCGGCGTCACGAGACGCCGGGTCGGGGGGTCGCTAGGCTCTCTGCGGACCCCCGACCTCAGAGGGCAGAGACTGATGAGTCCCGTGACCGACGACCCGGCCCAGTTGTGCGAGGAGGCGCGGAGCCTCGCCGAGAACGGTGAGGCCGGGCGCGCGGCGCTGCTGTTCGAGAAGGTGCTGGAGCTCGGCGACACGGCGTGCCGGGCGCAGGCGGCGCTCGGGCTGGCGGTCGTCCTCGACGACGCCGGGGACGTCGCGCGGGCGCGGGACGCCGACCGGGCGGCGATCGCCACCGGCGACCCCGAGTACGGGCCGCGCGCCGCCTACCAC
>JBOHBY010000923.1:0-3025 GCA_050698635.1 Spirillospora sp. | reverse complement strand
GGCCGAAGGGTCCCTCCGCGTCGCCTTCGCCCTAACCGAGCCGGACGCGGGCTCCGACATCAGCCGCATCCGGACCCGCGCCACCGCCGGGCCGGACGGCGCCTGGACCCTGTCGGGCACCAAGACCTTCACCAGCAACGCGCGCGAGTCCGACGAGATCGTCGTGTTCGCCATGACCGAACCCGGCGCGGGGATCAGGGGCATCACCGCGTTCCTCGTCCCCGCCGGCGCGGACGGCCTCGGCTTCTCCTCACCCATCGAGAAGCTGGGCATCCGGGGCGAGCACGCGTACGAGATATCCCTCGACGGCGTCCGGGTCGAGCGGGACGCCGTGCTCGGTGAGCCCGGCGGGGGCGGGCGCATCGCGCTGGAGGTGCTCAACAGCGCCCGCATCGACGTGGCCGCGCTGGCCAACGGCGTCGCCATGCGGGCGCTGGACCTCGCGACCCGGTACGCCTCGACCCGGGTCCAGTTCGGCCGGCCTATCCGCGAGCTGCAGGCGATCCAGCTGCTGCTCGCCGAGATCGACGCGCTCGTCCAGTCCGGGCGGCTGCACGCCTACCACGCGGCGGCGCTGCGCGACCAGCACCGGGACGTCCGCCGGGCCGGGGCGATCGCGAAGTACGTGGCCAGCGAGAACTGTTTCCAGGCCGTCGACAGGGCGCTCCAGGTCCACGGCGGCTACGGCTATGTGAAGGAGAGCGAGATCGAGCGTCTCTACCGGGACTGCCGCATCTTCCGGATCTACGAGGGGACCTCGCAGATCCAGCTGCTCACCATCGCCAAACTCCTCGGCCGGCTCCACGACGAGCACGGCACCGTCGTCTAGCCCGGTGTAGCCACAAGCCGACACCGGTTCAGGCCGTGCGCGAGACGGCCGCCTCCGCACCGTGCGCCCCCGTCGCGGGCCTCGGCGTGATCACCATTCGTCCCTGTTCGGAGTTCTGTAATGGTTGACATTTTGAGAGAGCCGGTGACCGGACGGAGCGTCTGGACGGCGGCCGACATCGGTGACGAGGACTCCTACGCCCGGAGGTTCACCGAGGACGACCTGCAAGAGTTCGACCAGGCGCTGGCGGGCGTCCGGGAGAAGTCCGCGCAGGAAGTGTCCAAGCGCGATTTCCCGCTGCCGTCGTTCTCGGAGAAGGTCCGGGGCGTCCTGGACGAGCTTGAGCACGGCACGGGTTTCGTCCTGCTGCGCGGCCTGCCGATCCACGAGCGCTACAGCGTCGAGGAGGCCACCAAGATCTACTGGGCGATCGGCCTGCACCTGGGCGAGCTGGTGCCACAGAACCGCAGGGGCGAGCTGGTCGGGCACATCCGGAACCTCGGCGCCAAGGGCCACAACGCGCGCGGGTACGCGACCGCGTCCGCCGCCGCGTTCCACACCGACCAGACCGACATCGTCGGGCTGATGTGCCTGCGCCCGGCGCGCAGCGGAGGGATCAGCCTGGTCGCGAGCGCGATGGCGCTCTACAACATCGTCCTGGACGAGCACCCCGAGTGGCTCGACGTCCTCTACAAGCGGTTCCCGACCGACTGGGTCAGCGAGGAACCGCCCGGCAGCCCCGGCTGGTACTACTCCCGGCTCTACTCCCACGTGGACGGGCAGCTGTCGGCGGCGTACCGCACCGGCCGGATCCTCAGCGCGACCCGGTTCCCCGACGTCCCTCGCCTCACCGCCCGCGAGGTGGCGTGCCTGCTGTTCCTCGACGAGATCCCGACCCGGCCCGGAGTCGCACTGGACATGACGCTGGAGGTCGGCGACATCCAGTTCGTCAACAACTTCGTGACCGTGCACAGCCGGACCGGCTTCGTGGACGACCCCGCCGACCCGGCGTTCCAGCGGCACCTGCTGCGGCTGTGGGTCAGCCGCCCCGACACCGGACGGGTCGTGTGCCCCGAATACCACTACTGGCGCAGCGGCATCTCCCGCCTGGACTGGGCGAGGTCCGCATGAATCCCAAGATGTTGAACCGGCCGGTGACGGGCGCTGGCGTGTGGACCGCCGCCGATTTCGAGTCCGGCGAGCCGTACGTCCGGCACCTCACCGACGCCGAACTGGACGCACTCGACCAGGAAGCCTTCAGCCTCGCCGACCTGGTCGCCGACCTGGTCGCCGAGCTGGTGGAACGGCTGGAGAACGGCATCGGCTACGCCGTCCTGCGCGGTCTGCCGATCGGGACGCGGTACACGCCCGAGCAGGCGTCCCGGATCCACCGGACGATCGCCCGGCACGTCGGCGAGATCGTCCCGCAGAACCGCGACGGCGACCTGGTGCGCGTCCTTGAGGACGCCCACCATCCCGCCCAGCGCGGCGGGACCTACGCCAGCAAGGCCGGTGCGCCGTTCCACACCGATCCCACCGACGTGGTGAGCTACCTCTGCCTGGCGCCCGCCGCGAGCGGCGGCGCGCGGGTGGTGGCCGCCGCCGCGACGGTCTACAACGCGCTGGTCCGCGAGCACCCGGAGTGGCTGGACCTGGTCTACCGGGAGTACGCCACCGACTGGGAGGGCGAGCGGCCGGACGGCGAGCCCGGCTGGAGTCCCCGGCCGATCTTCTCCTACACCGGCGGCGCGCTGACCTGCTCGCTGGCGACGAAGCGGATCGTCAGCGCGATGCGGTTCGAGGACGTCCCGCGGCTCGGCGCCGAGGAGATGACGTGCCTGATGTACCTGGACTCGCTGCTGCGGCGGCCGGGGACCGCCGTCCATGTGGAGCCGCGGGCCGGCGACATGGAGTTCGTCAACAACCACACGGTGATCCACTCGCGGACGGGGTTCGTGGACGACCCGTCCGACCCGGGCCGTCAGCGCCGCCTCCAGCGCCTGTGGATCAGCCGGGGCGCCGAGGGGCGTGCGCTGGTCCCGGCGCTCCGGCGGTGGCGGGCCGGGCTGTCATGAGAACCTCCGGCGGCGTCTCATTCCTCCCGCGGCGCGGGCGGCGGGGCGAAGGTCATGTGCTCCTCCGACCAGTCGTCCAGTGGTCCGGCGGTGTGGTCGGCCCACTGCCGCAGCCACGCCA
>JBOHBY010000922.1:0-13086 GCA_050698635.1 Spirillospora sp. | reverse complement strand
CTTCCGGGGGGTGTGGGGGGTCGTCCCCCCACAACAGGCCGTGTCCGGGCTGACCGGTGCCGCCGCTGCCGCCGTCGCGGCGGCCCGCGACCACCTGCTCGGCCTCCAGTCGCCCGAGGGCTGGTGGCGGGGCGAGCTGGAGACGAACGTGACCATCGACGCCGAGGACCTGCTGCTCCGCCAGTTCCTCGGCATCCGCTCCGAGGACGACACGGCGGAGGCGGCGCGCTGGATCCGCTCCCAGCAGCGCGACGACGGCACGTGGGCGAACTTCCATGGCGGCCCGCCCGAACTGTCCACGACGGTGGAGGCGTACGTCGCGCTGCGCCTTGCCGGTGACCCCGTCGACGCCGACCACATGCGGCGGGCGGCGAAGTACGCGCGGGACGCGGGCGGCATCGAGGCCACGCGGGTGTTCACCCGGATCTGGCTGGCCCTGTTCGGGCAGTGGTCGTGGGACGACCTGCCCGTGATGCCACCTGAGCTCATGTATCTGCCGAAGCGTTTCCCGCTGAACGTGTACGACTGGGCATGCTGGGCGCGGCAGACGATCGTGCCGCTGACGGTGCTGGGGTCGCTGCGTCCCGTCCGGGCGCTGCCGTTCGACCTGCCCGAGCTGCGCAGCGGTGTGCGTCCGGCGAAGGACGAGAAAGGCTGGGGCCGGTTCTTCAACGGGCTCGACCGCGTCCTGCACGTGTACCAGAAGCGTCCGGTGCGCCCGCTGCGGACGGCCGCGATGCGCCGCGCCGCCGACTGGATCGTCGCGCGGCAGGAGGCCGACGGCTGCTGGGGCGGGATCCAGCCGCCGTGGGTGTACTCGCTCATGGCGCTGCACGAGCTCGGCTACGGTCTCGACCACCCGGTCATCCGGCGCGGCCTGGACGGTCTGGAACGCTTCACCATCCGGGACGGGACCGGCCGCCGGATGGAGGCGTGCCAGTCCCCGGTCTGGGACACCGTCCTCGCCATGAACGCGCTCGCCGACGCGGGCGTGCCCGCGACCGACCCGGCGTTGCGCAGCGCCGCCGCGTGGGTCGTCGGCGAGGAGGTCCGAGGGCCGGGGGACTGGTCGGTGCGGCGGCCCGGCCTGGCGCCCGGCGGCTGGGCGTTCGAGTTCGACAACGACGTCTACCCCGACACCGACGACACCGCCGAGGCGATCCTCGCCCTCCGCAAGGTCGACTTCCCGGACGCCGCCGCGCCGGTCCGGCGGGCCGTCCGCTGGCTGGAGGGCATGGCCTCGCGCGACGGCGGCTACGGGGCCTTCGACGCCGACAACACCCAGGACCTGTGCAACAAGCTGCCGTTCTGCGACTTCGGCGCGGTCATCGACCCGCCGTCCGCCGACGTCACCGCGCACGTCGTCGAGGCGTTCGCGGCCGAGGGGCTCGCGGAATCGCCGGTCACCAAGCGGGCCGTCGTCTGGCTGCTCAGGGCGCAGGAGGAGGACGGGTCGTGGTTCGGACGCTGGGGCGCCAACCACGTGTACGGCACGGGCAGCGTCGTCCCGGCGCTGGTCGCGGCGGGCGTCGGACGCGGCAGGCCCCCGATCCGGCGCGCGGTGGCGTGGCTGGAGCGGCACCAGAACGACGACGGCGGCTGGGGCGAGGACCTGCGCTCCTACGACGACCCGTCCTGGATCGGGCGGGGCGAGTCGACGGCGTCGCAGACGGCGTGGGCGCTGCTGGCGCTGCTCGCCGCCGGTGAACGCTCCCCGTCCGTGGACGCCGGCGTCCGCTGGCTCGTCGACAACCAGCGTCCCGACGGGACCTGGGACGAGGACCAGTTTACCGGCACCGGCTTCCCCGGCGACTTCTACATCAACTACCACCTCTACCGGCTGGTCTTCCCGATCAGCGCGCTTGGCAGGTATCTGCAAAAGGAGGTCTGAACAAACATGAGCGTTCCGCTCCGTCAGGGCGTCCGCATCGGAAGCTATATCCTCCGCAACAAGATCCGAGGCAGGGAGAAGTTCCCTCTCATCGTCGAACTCGAACCGCTCTTCGCGTGCAATCTGGCGTGCGCCGGCTGCGGCAAGATCCAGCATCCGCACGACATTCTGAAGAAGCGGATGCCGGTCGAGCAGGCCGTCGCCGCCATCAAGGAATGCGGCGCCCCCATGGTGTCCATCGCGGGCGGCGAGCCGCTCATGCACCCGCAGATCGACGAGATCGTGAACGAGCTCATCAAGATGAAGAAGTTCGTGTTCCTGTGCACGAACGCGCTGCTCATCCCCAAGAAGCTCGACAAGTTCAAGCCGTCGCCCTACTTCGCGTGGGCCGTCCACATCGACGGGCTGAAGGAGCGGCACGACGAATCCGTCTGCAAGGAGGGCGTCTTCGACGACGCCGTCGCCGCCATCAAGGAATGCCAGCGGCGCGGGTTCCGCGTCACGACGAACACGACGTTCTTCAACAACGACACGCCGCAGGCCGTCATCGACGTCATGAACTACCTCAACGACGACCTCAAGATCGACGAGATGATGATCTCGCCCGCGTACGCCTACGAGAAGGCGCCCGACCAGGAGCATTTCCTCGGCGTCCAGGAGACGCGGGAACTGTTCCGCAAGGCGTTCGCGGACGGCCGCCGCAAGCGCTGGCGCCTCAACCACTCGCCGCTCTTCCTGGACTTCCTGGAAGGCAAGGCCGATTTCGAATGCACCGCGTGGGGAATCCCGTCGTACTCCCTTTTCGGCTGGCAGCGTCCCTGCTATCTGATGTCGGACGGCTACGCCCAGACCTACAAGGAACTCGTGGAGGACACCGACTGGGACTCCTACGGCCGGGGCCGTGACCCGCGCTGCGCCAACTGCATGGCGCACTGCGGCTACGAGCCCACGGCCGTCCTCAGCACGGTCGGTTCCCTGAAGGAGTCGATCAGGGCCATCCGCGAGAAGTGAGCACGGGCCGGCGGGTCACGGACGTCCCACTCCCGGGACGTCCACCCGCGTGACCAGGACCTGACCGCTGCCCGGCGCCACCGGGTCCTTCTCGGTCATGCCGAGGAACTCGGCGGCCACGATGAACAGAGACCTGCCATCGGGGCCGCCGAGCGCGCACGCGAAACCGCCACGGTCCAGCTCGACCGTGTCGAGGACGGCGCCGCCTTCGGCGACGCGCCTGCACCACCGGTTGGGCACGTCGGCGTACCAGACGGCGCCGTCCGCGTCGAGGCAGATGCCGTCCGGGGTGCCCTCACCGAGGTCGGCCCAGACGCGCCGGTTCGACAGGCCGCCGTCGCCGGGGTCGATGTCGAACGCCAGCAGGCAGTGCCGGTAGGAGTCGGCGACGATCAGGGTGGTGTCGTCGGGCGTCACCGCCATGCCGTTGGGGAAGGCGATGTCGTCCGCGACCTGCCGGACCGTGCCGTCGGCGGTGGCCAGCGAGACGCTGCCCGGCTTCGACACCTGCCCGGTCATCGGGTCGAAGCCGATGCGGTTGACGTAGGCGTTGCCGCGGCCGTCGACCGCGATGTCGTTCCAGCCGGGCTCGCCGAGGTCGGCGAACTTTCCCAGGGTCCCGTCCGATTCGCGGCGCAACACCCACCCGGCCCCGGAGTCGACGACCAGCATCCGTCCGTCCGGGAGGAAGGCGGTGCACAGCGGCAGTGACTCCGTCCGCGCCACCACCTCGCTACGGCCTTCGAGGTCGACGGCGACGACCTCGCTCACCGACCAGTCGGAGAAGTACAGCCGGTCACCGTGCCAGCGCGGCGACTCCACCAGGCCACGCCCGTCGAGCAGCGTCCGAACCTCGCCCATGCTCGTCTCACCCCAAATCGCTCCTGCCGCCGCCCCCGTCGGACGGCGTCTCACCTGCTACACGAACGAGCACGGCCCGGATCGACACCCGCCTGCCGGAAATTTCGTCGCGGGCGCGGGGAGGTCAGGTGTAGCGGCGCAGGACGAGGCGGCGTTCGCCGTCCTCGCCGACGACGTCGGAGTCGATCTCGTAGCCGTTGTCCTCGGCGTAGCGCAGCGCGGCGGCGTGCCCGTAGGCGCGGCTGACCTTCGTCAGCCACCCGCCGTCGTAGCGGTTCCTGTCGAACTCGCTGATGATGGCCTCGAAGCTGCCGTCCGAGCCGCGCCTGAACCCGATGTCGTTGCTCATCCGCCCGACGTGACGGCGGCGGACGATCACCTCGGCGCGCTCCGGCCGCGCGTCGCCCTGGTAGCCGTACAAGGTCTGCGGGGCGGCGTGCGTCTCGACGGTGGTGAACCCGACCTCCGCGAGCGCCTTGGCGAGCAGGTCGGAATCGCGGAGCGTGGTGCGTACACGGGTGAAATGCGACATGACGGTCCCTTACGGTGTCGGTTCCGATTCCGGGGGAGAGGGTTCATGGCGTCACGCCAGCCGGACGACCGGCTGCCTGTCCAGTATCAGCAACTGGCGGTGCAGGTCGTAGGCCGTGACGGTGAGGCGCTTGTGGGCGTCGATGCGGAACTCCAGGCGGAAGCGGTCCATGCCGGCGACGGCGGGCGGGTCGGCCACCAGGAACGTCGGGCTGTCCTCGTTCAGCCACAGCATCGAGCGCTCCTGGCGCTGCTGCGGGGTCACGGCCACCGCGCGGGCGCCGCCACCGGCGTCGAAGGCGATCTCCAGTTCGGCGCCCGCGTCGCGGTAGGTGGCGTGCGCGAGCTCGTAGACGGCCAGGCCGAGCCGCCGCTGCCGGTCGTGCACCGCCTTGACCGTGATCGTCCGGACGGGCTCCGGCGTCGGGTACGCCGTGCCCGCCTCCACCAGCGTCTCGAACTCGTACGTCCCAGTCTCGCCGTTGACGTGCCGGATCGCGTAGTCGTGCTGGATGTGGTCGTACAGCTCGCTTCCCCCGGCGATCCCGGCCGCGCCTGTCGCCACCGCCTCCAGCGGGCTTTCGAGGCGGACGACGTCCGGGTCGAAGTGCAGGGCGACGACGTCCTGCACGGCGGGGATGAGGCAGCTCCCGCCGACGAGGAACACCTGCCGGATGTCGTCGACTCCGAACCCGCGCGCCGACGCCGACTCCAGGCATGTGCGCAGCGCCTGGTTGATGCGCCGCAGCACCCCCTTGTCGCGGAGGATCGCGTCGAACTCGCTTCGTGTGAGGGTTATCCGGTGCGTGGCGTCGGTACGCGCGTCGAGGGCCTCGATGTCGGCCTGATCGGCCGTGGCAAGGTCGCGCTTGGCCCGTTCGGCGGAGGCCAGCAGGCGGCGGAAGACCTGGTTGCGTCCGATCTGGTCACCGGCGGGGAGCGACAGTCGCGCGACGGCGTGCTCGGCGAGAAGCGCGTCGATGGTGTTGCCGCCGAGGTCCAGGCCCTTCTTCGCGATCGTCCGCACCCCGGCGCCCGCACCGGCCGCGTCGGGCTCCTGCACGCGCACCACCGACACGTCCAGGGTGCCCGCGCCGAAGTCGACGACGGCGAACGCGTCCCCCGGATTGAGACGGGCGTGGTAGCCGACGGCGGCGGCGGTGGCCTCGTCCACGACCCGCAGGCGCGCGGTCGGCAACCCGTCCCGGACCTCGCGCACCAGCCAGTCGCGGTACCGGTCGAACGACTCGACGGGCGCGGTCGCGACGATCTCCAGGTCGTCGTCCTCCACGGTCAGCAGCGCGAGCGCCATGATGTCGCTGAGGAACCGCGTCGCCGCCTCCCGGCCGGTGATCTTGCGGTCGCCGACCCTGCGCGGCGCGTCGTAGGCGTGCCCCGACACGTTCGTCTTCGTGGACGCGAACACCGTCACGCCGGGCGTCTCGAACATCTCCGGCGTGACCTGGGAACCGAGACGCCGGGCGCCGCCGTCGCCGGTGTAGGCGATCAGCGACGGCACGACCCGCTGCGTGGGCCCCGGACCGGCCTCGCGCAGCACGTCGACACCGGGCAACGGGATCGGCACACCCCGTCCGTGCGCCTCGTCCCACCCCGCGACGACCGTGTTCGCGGTGCCGAAATCGATCCCGATACGCGTCGTCATGCGTCTCCGTTCAGATCCTGGGACACGGCGATGTCGGTGGGCCCGCCCGCCGCCACCGGACCGGTGCCGATCGCGATGTCACCCCCGAAACGGTCCGACAGGCAGGCGATCAGGAGGTCCAGTGCCGTCCTGACCTCAGGGTCGCCGATCTTCGCGCGCAGCGCCGACGCCAGCTCAAGGTCCTTCGGGCTCGACCGGAGCAGCGGACGTTCCAGAAGCTCGCGCGCGGCGGGCAGATGCGGGCTGTGTACCTCAACGTGCGAACGGTCGTTGAGCGTGGCGAACATGTCGCCTCCCGAAGCCACCGCCAGAAGATGCTTGCGTGTCGGTGGGTACAGCGTGGCCACCGTGTCCGTGCGGTCCTGCAGCCAGGGCAGATCGGTGTCGAGGAGCCTCCAGACCGAGGAGGCCACGCGGTCGGCGAACGCGTCGTCCACGGGCAGCCCCCGCCAGTGCTCCAAGGGCCAGTGTTCCCGGATGGCGCCTTCGTGCCGGTCGGTGCGCCGCGGTTCGCCGTCCGGAGGCAACGTCCATATCTCGGTGATCTGCCCGGTGTCGCTGTCGATGCTCTTGAACGAGTACCGGTGCAGCGCCAGGGAATCCGCGGAAAGGAAGGAGAGCGCGGGTTCCCAGCCGCCCTCGTCACGGTGCCACGGCGGCGCGGCCTCATGACTGACAAGGCCGTCCTCGTCCATCACCCAGAGGTGACCGATGTCGTACAGGGCGATCAACCGGGCCGACGGAAGCGTGGCGACCGCGGAGCCGTCCTCATGGACGGATATCGTTCGACCGGGTTTCTCCGCGTACCCGGAGAGTGGCTGATAGCGCAACGCGTCCGCGCCGGGGTCGATGAACGCCAGCCTCCCCTCGTCGACCGCGACGGCGCCGCCGCTCGACCTCCGCAGACGCGAACAGGCGCCCTGCTGACCGAGCTGTGCGAAGTCCGGTGCGACCCGGGCGATGCGGCCCCAGTCGGGGTGAGAAATGAGGACCTCGTGCCCGAGGTGAAGAACCGAGCCCGTCTGGTGATGGTTCCGCACCCATTTGCTGAAATGGTGGGTGGCCTCGCCCGTGGCGACCTGGATCGTGTCCACCTGCAGCTTGTCCAGTTGCCCTGGCCTGAACGCCTGGTGTTTCAGGGCGAGTTCGGAGGAGTCCGGAGAGAACGACGCACACCGCTTCCAGCCGGACGGCAGGCGGTGCATGATCAGGCGCTCTCGCGGAAGCCGGTCGACGGTCGCCTGGAGGCCTTCGGGGGCGTGCGCGAGCGGGCTCGTGCGGTCCTGGTCCGGCAGGAGCCGGGCGGCGGTCGCGGCCTTGGCGAGTGGCAGGTCGCGGGTGAGGCGGCGCAGCTCGTCCCACTGGCGGTGTTCGGCGAGGTGGTGGCCGAGGTAGTCGAGTTCCTCGTAGGTCATTTCGGCGGCGCGGTCGCGCTGGTCGCCGGTGACCACGACCCGGATCACGTCGGTGTCGCCAGTGGTGGCCATGACGGTGCGCAGGCGTTCGCGTGTTTCCGGAGGTGCCGCGCGGTAGGCCAGGGCGAGGAGTGAGCCGTCGGGGTCGAGGGCTTGGAGCTGGGCGTCCTGGCCGATGAGCGCCAGGTAGGCGGCGTGGTCGGCAGGTTGTTCCGGGGCCGCGGCCAGCAGGTCGAGGACGTCGGCCTCGGGCAGGACGCCTGCGGTGTCCCGGACCGCGTCCTGGACGGCGGCGTCACCCTCGCCGCAGGCCCGGACGACCCGCCGCCAACTCCGCTCGGCACGCGGGCCCCGGGAGCCGTCGGCACGACGGCGCGCGGCACGGCTGATCAGCGCGGCGGCCTTGTTCATGGTGTAGGGCATCGCCGTCACCCGCCCAGCTCGATGTCGTCGTCGGCCATGGCGACCGTGCCGGTCGCGTCGCCGATGCCGATGCCGATGTCGTGGCGGAAGCGGTATTCGAGGCAGTCCCGCAGCAGTTTCAGTGGCGGTCCGGACTCGTCGCCGAGAGTGAGGCCGGTCAGCAACGTGCCGACTTTCGCCAGAGTCTGGTGGTCCATCAGGCCCAGCGGCCGCGTCAAGTCGCCGGCCTGGACGCCCAGCCGCGTCAGCGCGTAGATGTCGATCTCGCAGAGCAGATTCGCGACCGCCAGGCTGTCACCCTCGGGCGAGAGTCTGGCGGTGTGCGCCCGGCTGGCCGACGATACGCGGAATCCAAGCAGTTCAGGCGCCACCGTGAAATCACCGGCCGGGGGAATTTCGAAGAGTTCCAGGTATGAATTGTGGACGGCGACGAATTGATTCAGCGCCGGAGACCAGGCCAGACGGTCCGGAATGGCCTCGCCGGCCCACAGCGGGATCGTCGCCGAGGGTGCCTGGCCCGTCAGCGGCTCCCGCCACACGTACAGGGTGCCCACTTCGTCGCAGCAGATGAGAACCGTCGGCGACATGGCGAGGTGCTTCAGGTCGGTATTCGTTGCCCGGGTGGGGAGGTTGACGGCGGACCCGTCGACCTTGGCGACCAGAAGGTCGTCATTGTTGAGCACGGCGATCGTGCCGCGGCTGGGATCCAGCGTCATCTCGCCCGGCAGGAATTCCTCCACGTCATCAGTTATTCCGAGGGAGACCAGGGGCGCGCCGGAGTGGGAGGTGAACACCGCGTCCATCGAGCCGTCGAACGATTCCTCGTCCCAGGCGGACACGAGAAAGGACCGGTCGCCGGAGCCGCGCTCCAGCCCCGTGACCAAGGTGGTCGTGAAGTCGGGCGTCCGGACGCCTTCGCGATCGAGGTAGTGGACCTTGACTCTGGACCCCGCTACTCCGGGCCCGAGATGCGGTCCTTCCGCCGCGACGATGGTGTCCGAGCCCAGATACGCGACAAGCTCCAGCGGTCGTGGGAAGTCGGGATACAGCCGCACCAGCGTCCCGCGTTGGAGGTCCAGGATTCCGGCACAGCCCCTGAAGTCATCCTCCGTGGCCGCGCGGGACTTCGGAAGAGAAAGGAGCTCTCCGACGAAGGCCAACCGGGTGCCGTCCGCCGCGAAATCCACACCGTTGACCTGGTGCAGGTCTGACAGGCGCGGGTCGAGGCCGCGGAGGTCGAACCGGATGTCCGGCGTGAGCTCGTCCTCGTCGGAGAGCGATCTCAGGCCGGTGCGTACGGCGGCGGGGTCCGCGTTCCGCAGGGCCTGGAACAGGCGGCTGCCATCGGCGTCGGGCGGTCGCCACCCGCCGAACGCGTGGACCGCGCTGGCGGCCTCGGCCGCGGGCAGCAGCACGGTGAGCCGCCACAGCCGCTCCCATTCGCTCCGACTCGCGAGTTGTTGTACGAGGTAGCCGCGTTCCTGTTCGGTCAGGTCGGCCAGGTCGTGCTGCCGGGAGTCCGTGCCGGCCAGGACCCGCAGTGTGTCGATGTCGCCTTGCCTGGTCATCGCCTCGCGCAGTGCCGCGCGGGTACTGGGCGGTGCGCTCCGGTAGCCGATCGCCAGCAGCGCGCCGTCGGGATCCAGAGCGCGGTACTGCTCGTGCTGCCCCGTACGGACGAAGAACACGGCGCGCTGCACCTCGTCGGACGGCGCCAGCTGGTGTGCGACGCAGAACGCGGCGCCGTCGGGTGAGCCGGCCGATCCCGCGCAGAACGCGTCGGTGGTCGCGGTTTCGTTGTGTTCCAGCAAGAGGGCGCGTGCCGGGTCACCGATGGGGTGGTCGAAGCGGCATGCCGTCTCGACGAAGACGTCCGCGTCAAGGGCCACGTCATGGCCGAGTGCCAGCATGCTGAGCGTGTTCTGGCGGGGATCGGAGGTGGTCGCGGGACGGTTCCAGCGCTTCAGCAGCGACCACAGCGTGACGTCGTGCTCGTCCAGCCAGTTCTCCCAGGCGGCGTCCACCAGCAGGTCGGGTGGTGACGCGGAATCCAGGAGCGGGGACGTCCACCGTTGCGGCGACGACCCGGACACCGGCGGTTCCAGCCAGACACTCCACACCGTCTCTTCATCGCCGGACTCCAACTCGTGCGCGAAAGCGCGTAGTGCGGCGGGTGCGCCGGTGTCCGCCGCGCGCAGCATGCTCTCCAGGGCCCGGTGTCGGGTTGAACGCGGCGTGAGCGGAAGCCGCAGCAGCAGCGCGGCGACCCGGACGTTCATCGGTGTCACCCGCCCAGTTCGATGTCGTCGTCGGTCGCGATCACCGTGCCTGTCCCGTCGCCGATCTCGATGTCGTCGCTGAACCGGTATTCGAGGCAGTCACGCAGCAGTTCGAGCGTCGACCGGCGGGCGGCCGAAAGGGCCGGGTCGGCCAGGGTCGCCCGGATTTCCGCCAGGACTTCCGGGCCCATCAGGCCCAGCGGTGCACCGAAGGCGCCTGCGAGGTGGGTGCGCATGGCGTCTATGTCCGCGGCGCGCAGCCTGCCGAACAGGCGTCGGTCGAGGGCGCCGGACGGCCGCCAGTCGTAGAACCGATGGACGTTGTAGGCCGCGTCGACCAGCGGCAGCAGCAGGGTCAGCGACCATTCGCGCTCCCGGTCACCGTCCTCCCGGAGGCGTTCGAGCAGGTAGGTGCGCTCGGGCTTGCTCAGCTTGGCGAAGTCGTGCATGGAGCGCCGCCCGGCCAGGACGCGCAGCAGATCGACGCCGCCGAGCTCGGTCAACGCCAGGCGCAGCGTCCCGCGCTCGTAGGTCGACGCGCTCTCGTAGGCGAGCGCCAGGAGCGCGCCTTCGGGGTCCAGCGCCTGGTGCTGGTCGAGCTGCCCGGTACGGACGAAGAACACCGCGCGCTGGACGTCGTCCGACGGCGCCAGGCCGTGGGCGACGCAGAACGCCGACGCGCGGGGGGAGTCGCCCACGAGCGCGCAGAACAGGTCGACCGCTTCGGTGTCGCCGCCGGCCACCAGCCGGGTCCGGGCCGCCTCGCCGATGGGGTGGTCGAAGCGGGACGCGGCCTCGACCAGCAGGTACGGCTCCAGCTTCACGTCCTCGTCGCCGAGGGCCAGGCGGCTGAGCGGGTGCTCGCGCGGCCGGGTTTCCGGTGCGGGACGGTCCCAGCGCTTCAGCAGTGACCACAGAACGCGGTTGTGCTTCTTGAGCCAGTCGCGCCAGGCCGTGTCCACCAGCAGGTCGTGGGGCGGTGCCGATTGCATGATCGGGGACTTCCACCGCCGCGAAGTCTCGCCGGTGTTGTTCAGCCAGGCCCGCCACACCGCCTCCTGGTCGCGACGCTCCAGTTCGCGGATGACGGCGCCCATGGCCATGGGATCGCCCCAAACGGCCTCGGACACCACGGTGTCCAGCGCCCGGCGGTGCCGCCTGGAACCCGGACGGAGGGGAAGCCGCAGCATAAGGGCGGCCCAGCCGGTCATCGGCATTCCGCGTCACCCCGGCCGGTTCGTGTTGAGCGCTATGTCGGTGGGGCCGGCCACGGGCATCGGGCCGGGGGTGCCCAGGGCTATGTCGCCGCCGGAGCGGGCCGCCAGGCAGGTTTCCAGAAGGGCGAGCGCGTCGCGTACGGCAGGGTCACCGATCTTCGATCGGAGTTCGCGGGCGTGCTGGAAGTCCTGCGGGCCGGTGTGCAGCAACGGGCGTTCGAGGAGCGCGCGGGCGGTGGGCAGGAAACGGCTGTGGATTTCGAGCGTCTCGTGTTCCATTTTTCCGGCCGCTGTGACGAGCATGTCCCCGGCCAGAGGCATGGCGAGGAACCGCCGGAATCTCGTCTTCTCCTGCGGTGCCTGCAACCAGGGAATGTCAGGGGCTATGCCGTCGAAATGGGGGGTCAGCGAACTGAACGTGAGCACCTGGTGGGCGAAGAACGGATCGATCGACGTTCCTTCCCATTCCTCGAAGGGCCAGCGGTCCCGGACGGGCCCGTTGTGGACGGCGGTGCGGTGCGGGTCGCCGTCCGGTAGGAGTTCCCAGATCTCGGTGCGCTGCGCGAGGTCGAGACCGATTCGCTGATGGCGGTGCACGGCCAGTGTCGTCGGGCCGAGAAAGGAGAGCGCGCTGATCGACCAGTCGCCGGGGGCGTAGGGGCCCGACGGTATCCGCCGGGCGGACGACCCGTCCTCGGACATCACGAAGATCTGGTTGCGCAGGTCGCAGAACGCGATGAGACGCTCGGCGGGAAGCGTGGTGAGCTGGCATCTGTTGTCCAGCGAGACCGCCCTGCCGCCCATCATCTTCCGGAAGGAATGGGCTGACTCGAACCGGAGCCGATCGGTGCCCGGATCGGCGAACGCAAGACCGTCCAGGTGAATCATCACGGCCCCGTGCGCGGCTCTCCGCATGTGCGGGGACATTCCGGCGGGGGACTCGAACGCGTGCCGTCCCGGAAAGACCCGGTCGACGTGCCAGGAATGATTCTGCCTTCGGGTGAGGAGGATCTCGTCGCCGAGGTGCAGCACCGGATTCGGGAAACCGGATTCGGTGGTGCCGGTGTAATGGGACGCGCTTTCACCCGTGCCGATCCGCACGGCCTCCACGTGAATCGCGGTCGGCGTGGACGGTGTCGTCCGGTGTTCCGGCCAGCTCACGGCGAGCTCGGCGGAGTCCGGGGAGATGGACACCGCCATGCTGTTCCTCGGCGACCCGTACCTGGTCAGATGGTCGGCGGGGAGGCGCCCGACGGTCTCGCGCAGCTCCTGCCACGGCAGGTCGGCGAGGACGCCGAGCAGGTTGGCGTCGTCACCCTCCCGTTCGTCGGCGGGGAGCAACCGCGCCGTCTCGGCGGCTTCGGCGAGGGGCAGGTCGTGGGCGAGGACGCGCAGTTGCGCCCATTGCCCGCGCTCGGCCAGATGGTGCCGGAGGTAGTCCAGTTCGGCGCCGGACATCTCGGCGATCCGGTCGCGCCGCTCCCCGGTCACCACCACCCGGATCAGGTCGGAGTCGCCCCCCTCGGCCATGATCGTGCGTAGTTCGGCGCGGATTTCCTGGGGCGCGGCGCGGTAGGCCGCTGCCAGTAGGGCGCCGTCGCCGTCCAGTGCGCGGTGCTGCTCGTGCTGCCCGGTCCGGACGAAGAAGGCGGCGCGCGCCACCGGGTCGGACGGGGCCAGATGGTGCGCGACGCAGAACGCCGTCAGGTCGGGTGAACCCGTGGCCTCGCCGCACAGGGCGTCCACGGCGTCCTGGTCGGGGTGGGCGAGGAGGTGGGCGCGGGCCAGGTCCTCC